>VSPO01000229.1 GCA_009775375.1 Muribaculaceae bacterium
TTTTATGGCTTTTAGAGGAGTTATGGGGACGATGGAGATTCTAAGAGTTATGGGATTTTTAGGGATGGTTGGGAATGCAAAGATAGCTATGGGAAGGGGAAGATTGATGTTATTTTGAGGAAAATTATGTGGGTAAGATCATAACAAAAATAGATTCGTTAAATTTCATCGGTATCATTGAAATGATCGAAGAAAGAGTATTGACTGACTATTAAATCGTCAAGTCTGTTGCAAAGAAACGTGCACCTTGAATCATACAAAGGTTGAAGGGTCAGCATTTCGATATCATCCCTTAAATCCATTCTATTGATATAATGATTGACGAGATGTCGGTCAGGTGTTGCATCCGCAGCAAACAGATAAAAAAATTCACATCCTACGAGTTGCCTGATTTGATTCAGTTTGCTCACTATTATATGCCAAAATAAAGTTGCCCCAATTCTGTTCTTCGCTCCAAATCCATATGATTCCCATTTCTTCTTATATCCATGGTTTATGCAAAAGTGAGATAATTCTACTGCTGGATAAGATTTAGCGACCTGTTTATGGGAAGTCATGAATCCGCCACTTCCAATCAGATTTTCTATGCGTCTTCTGTATTCAGCAACTTGCTTTTCCTTTTGGTTAAGAATCTCTTTAAGCATTGAGCTGTCTTCCGCTTTTTCAGAAAGTTCCTTCAACTCTAATTTCAACATTTTATGTTTCTGGAAAAGTTCAAGCTCTTCAAATTCGCTGTAAAGCGTGCCGCATCGGATAGAAAAATAGCAGAGGATTTCGCTGTCGCTGTCAGTCACGATATAACAAGCTACGTTCCCCGATTTGTCATCATCGAAGGCGTCTCCTTGGATATAGGTGACAAGATTTTCGTTACGGTCATTCTTGAAATCATCTACCTGACGCAAGAAATCATCACGGTCATTTATCCGTACGACAGAAAATGAATTAAGGATTGCAAGCTGATCGTCTGATATTCGCATGTCTTACCCTTGATACAAAGTCCTACGGATTAGGATATTGCGAGCATCCTCGCGAATGTCCTCCGTTGAAATCTCCACAGGATTGGATGACGTTTCCTTGTTTTTGGCCTTTCGCCAACAAGACTCTCCGTGAGATATATTGCTGAGGGTCCATGAGTCTTTGCCGGCATAAAGCTTGAAGACAGAATCGAGCACGTCGCCATATTCGGCTATTTCAGCTTCCGAGAGACCTTTTGCTTCGTATACCTTGCTGCGGTTTCTTAGGCAAAGCATCACGGGGCCGTATTTCCATGCCTCGAAACGTTCATCTATGATAGGCTTGTCCAATCTGACAAAAGACTCCCTTTGGATGAAATAAACAAGCTTATGGAGCTTCATTTCATCCATTTCCCGGTGATACTCCGACATAAATCTGTCTGAAATATATTTTGCCAAAGAAAAAATGTCTACCATAAAATTCTCAATTACTTTATTATGAAACGTCTATCATCTCATGGCGATTGAGAAGTCTTTGCAATATTTTAAATTTATTTAAAATATTTAACAAAAAAGATTTAAAAACTATAGTTATAATTCATGTTTGCCTATCTTATTCAAGTAGACTAAAGCAAAAGGGGCGGACCTCACGGTTCGCCCCTCGCATATGGGTTGATGTTACATAACGACATAATGTCATACGAATCATAAGTTTTATATGTCTTTTCTGATTTTCTGTCAATACGTATCTCCTTGCGTCCACGTCCTTAATACTTCATCTCTCATCCTTAATGCATTCCGCACCAGCGGACCCATCCTTTCCGCGCCAGCGGACTCGGCGATCTCAAACCACGAAGAACCACGAGTTTAACCACGAAACCACGTTTTTGGGAGTCAGATCCCTCTATTCGGATTTGAAGGTGATGTCGTCTGTGCGGGGATGGACGAACTCGAATTCGAGGGTGCGGGCGAGACCTTCGTCAAGGGTGTATGGGGCTTTGAAACCGCTGGAATGGGCTTTCTTGGCGTCAAACTGGGTCGTGGCGCAGAATTTCTTTACGCGCACGGATGAGACGGTCAGTTTTTTGCCTGTCAGTTTGGCGAGTATGTCGAAGCAATAGCCACCAATCATTCCGAGCCAGTAAGGATAGTGGGTTGCCGGGATGTGCTTGTTCAGCACCTTGCTGACATGTGCCACGAGCTGATTCATATTGTTGTCGGGTTTGTCAATGTAGTTGAAGACGTTGTAGCCCTCCGTTACATTGTCAATCATGAACTTCACGAAAGCCACGATATTGCCAACGTATGCCATCGACTTCTTATTCTCGCCTTTACCTACCATCAAGAACTTGCCGGAAGAGATTTGCTTAAGGAGATTATAGACATTTCCACGGTTGCGTTCCCCGAAAATCACCGTAGGACGGATAATGTCGATATTCCAGTCAGGGTGCGACTTATACCAACGCTGCAGCACTTCCTCGGCCTTCCACTTCGACTTGCCGTAATGGTTGAACGGATCGGCCGGATGGTTCTCGTCGGGGTTCTTCTTATTCAGGCCATAGACAGCTACGGAAGAGAAGAATACAATCCGTTTGATGCCGTTCTTCTCCATGGCCTTCAGCGTTACCTCCATACCGTGCACGTTAGTGTCGTAATACAGAGACACCGGCGACACATCGTCACGGTGTTGCGCGGCGAGAAGCACCACGAGGTCATACCCCTTAAGCTCCTTGTCCATCTGTTCCTGCTCGCGCACATCCCCTATGACAGTCACGTCATTGAAGAAATGACTTGGAAGCAGGTCTATATTCTTGCATTCATATTTAAAAGGCTCCTCTTGCAAGAGACCAAGAAGCCTTGTGCCAACGAACCCGCTGGCCCCTATCATCGCTATTTTCATATCTTGTGGAAGTATTTTATTTTAGATATTTGGCAAAACCCATTATGGTATAGGTTATCATATCGTAACAGGCAGGGATAAAGGATATGTTCTGATGATTCCTTATCACATTCCAGTATCCTTTGAACATATCAAGTTTATTGGCCGAACGGGAGTTCTTGGCTTCCCGATACAATGCCGTAATCTCATTTAGATTATAAGCCGTGATACCTTTCTTAAGAATATCGAGCCAGAAACAGAAATCCTCCTGCGGTATGTGCTTGAATCGGGTATTGCCTATCACATCTTTCCGAATCATCGAGGTGAGACAAGGAATTGAGTTGGATTTAAGCAACTTTCCGTATGTAGTGATTTCGCGTGTACGGACAATCCGGTTGCCCTGGTTTCCTTCCCAGTCCATCTTCTCATAGAAAGAATAAGAGAGCGCATAGCCATTGGATTCCATGAAACGGACTTGTTTCTCGAGTTTATGGGGGAGCCAGAGGTCGTCGGCATCGAGGAAGGCGATGTATTTGCCGGAAGCGTTCTCAATACCGATATTGCGGGGCAACGATGGCGAACCGGACGGAGCGTCGGTTCTGAAATACTTGATCCTTGGGTCGTTTGCGGCATATTTCTCAATGATTTCGCGGCTATTGTCTTTTGAGTAGTCATCCACGATAAGCATTTCCCAATCATGGTAAGATTGGTTCAATACCGATTCAATAGTGTGTGAAAGATAACTCCCGGCGTTGTAGCATGGAGTGATGATTGAGACCATAATAGTTTATAAGCGTCCAAGTGCTATGGACATGGGTTATTCAGTGGGATTTTCCCACTGAATGTTAAAAATTCGGGTTGTATTTTTAGAGATTGTTAACGGAGAGGCCCATGTTCATGGGGAGGAGATTGGTCAGATTGTCGTATCCGGAGACAATCTTGCGGAACACTTTCCGGAAGTACTCGGACACGGAGACCTTCATCAGCCGGTATGTGGAGATCAGCGTTCGATAGACGGCGGAGATTCCCGCCATCTTCGCGCTGCCGTAGAAGAGAGAGTTCTTGCGTTCGCCCGATATGGGGCGCATGAACACGACAGAGGATTTCTTCTTCCTCCGGATGTCCTTCGACATCCACGGGGACAATTCTGTGTCTGGTATCCCGATACCATTTGACTCATGCTTGTCATTAATTTTGGAATTCGTCGATTGCTTTGCAATTGTTGAACAGATTCCATGAAACCTTGTTCTTCATGCGCCACGACTGGATGCTGACGCCCTTCGGTAGGGCTTCCGCTTTATAGCGGACATAAAAGTTTTCCCAAGGGCATTCGCTTGACGTTCGGCATAATTCAAGCGAGCTTGATTCTGCCCTCACTTAGCGCGAATTCAAAATCTTCGCTACTGTACATAATCATTGGTTTTGATTCTACAGCCGCAAAGTTATATCTTTTGGTCTATTTCGTACTTGGACGCTTACTGAACCCCGATTTAATTGACTCTAATATCAGTTGAGCGCCAATACTCTTTATAACGACCAGATGGTCAACGCATCCCTAATGTTCTCAAGATCCGGATTTCCTCACAATCAAATTATGGTTATCTCTTTAAATAGCTTATTAGGATAGCTAATCTATATTTTAATCGATAGGATAAAGAATTTGAGCTTATTCCGGATGCAGCGTTAGAAACAGAATTGTTATGGCGCCTATAGTCATGTAAAGATTTTGTAATAAAATACGTTTTTCCATACTTTTGAGAAATGAGGCCTATCCAATTATCATGTACAGGTAAATCATTAGGGAATGGCAATATCCTTGATAATAGCTGTTTTCTGAACGCCATAGCACTTCCATAAAAAGGCATTCTAATTAAATTTACAAATAATGATTTTGAAATTGGACTATTGGGGAAATATTGGTTTTGATAAATTTTATCTTTTTCATCCATAAGATTAAAATTACACATAACACAATCATATTCCCTCAAATAGTTGGTCATGATTTTTACACGGTCAGGATGCCATCTATCATCTTGATCACATAGAAATATTAAATCTCCATTGGCATGATTAAGAGCATTCTCAAAATTTTTAGTTGTATATATATGAGCTGCATTTTGATGATTGATCTTGTTTTTTTGATGTCTAAGCAGTTTAATCCTCTTATCATTGAAACCATTTATAATTTCTACAGTATTATCTATCGATCCATCATCAGAAATAATAATTTCATCATCATCATTGAGCTGAAACAATATACTGTCTAATTGCTTTTTTAAATACTTCCCGCCATTATATGTGGCCATACAAACACTTATCATTACAGTAACGATTTATAAACTTTCAAATGTTTTTCAGAACACTTTTTCCAATCAAAATCCATCGCTCTGCTTTTACCATCCCTTATCAACTTTTTTCTTAAATCTTCATTGTCTAACAGTTTTTCCATTTGTGCAATTAATTGATCTTTTTCTGTAGGTTCAAAATACAGAGAGCAATCTTGTGCAACTTCAGGAAAACAACTACAGTTAGAAATTATTGTAGGGCATTCTGACGTCATTGCTTCAAGAATAGGCAATCCAAATCCTTCATAAAAGGAAGGAAATATAAATGCAATCGCATTTCGATATAAATTTACGAGTTGTTCATCTGTCGCTTGTACTATCTTGACAGAATCACTAACATTCATATGCCGGAATAATTCTTCTTCTGTAGATGTAAATGGAGATCCTGCACAAACTAAATATAAGTCCCTTGAGTTATTTTGTCTTTTTAATTTAGAGAAAGCTTCAACTACTATTTTAAAGTTTTTATACTCACTTCTTCTTCCTACAAAAAGAAAGTATGGAAAATTGTAGTCTATTCGTCTTACACTGTTAATATATCCATGATTTACCCCATGATAGATCACGGAAATATTTTCGGAATCAATAGAGGTATATTTTAATATGTCATCTTTTGATGTATTGCTAATTGTAATGATATGATCAACTTGATTTATCATTTTAATCTGATTACGTTTTATATTACCGCCCGAATTATAGAATTGAGGAATTGCAAAATAATTCATATCATGAATAGTCGCTACTGTTTTAGCTCTCTGAGAAACGAATTTCAATCCGTAGCAATCATAATGAGTAGGATGGTATATATCGTAGTTCCCCTCAAGCAATTTAGGAATTGTAAATAATTTACCAATTTCACTAATTAATCGAGCTTTCCCTCTAAATTGAGATTTATTAAATAATTGTTTAACTTTAATATGACTCAATTCAGAAACATATTCATTATTCGTGAATTTTAAAGATAAGTCATAAGACTCTTCTGGAAAATTTTTAAGTATTTCCGTAAAATACTTAGATACACCCCCATACTTTTCCCAAAAACACAGATGATCGTATAATATTTTCATAATCTTGCGAATTAACGATTTAAAGATACTGTTTCATAGACATTTCTTCTGTAATTGTAATCAGGTTTAGTTATAAGTATATTCTCATACTTCTCTGCGGGACCACTATATCCTGCATATACTTTAAGGAGACAAATCAGCCCAACAACTATTGAAATTATCTGTCTATTTTTTATATTCAATAATAACAGATTTGGATATAGAATCCAGTATGAGAATATAAAAAGATTGGGAACCCGTTCAACAAAAACCTTTACCTCAAAAAATATCAAGAACGAAAAATAATAGAAAAGAAAACAATTAAAAAAAAGATTGTTTGATTTATGTTGTTTAATTAATTTATTTCGATAATAAAAGAAAAGAACAAATGCGAACGTTCGCTCGAAATATCCTATTGAGAATTTATATGTTTCCGCACTATTTGAGTACTGATTAATTTTATCATAGAACTGAAGCACTTGTAAAAACTGAATATTTTCTATTGCATTATTTATTACACTTATATTAAACAAGAAGATTATATTAGATACAATAAATAAAGACAATATAACAACATTTGAGAAATGTAGATTAATAATAAAATATAATGGTAAATATATTAGAGCAGAAGTATGAAACAGAAAACCAATCAGATTTAAACAAATGTATTTATACAACTTCTTATTAAGGACATACTGTATAGACAAGAGAAAACAATCAATAGCTTTAACATTTCTATACAGATTAAACTCAAAAATAATACCATTAAACACGACAAAAAATATCAATGGCAGTATCATCGATTTACAATATCTGCGAAATACATATGCAAACACAAGTGAATCTATAAGAGTATTTACAAAGATCCATATGAAATAATTGTCAAATAACGTCTTTACCAAAGAAGAATACATGACAAATCCAGGTTCAAAAGGATATTTTGTAAAATCAAATTTTTCAATATTAACTATGTTAGGAAGATTTTCATAAAAGGGATAATATGTTATAAAGTCAGACATTATATGACCCCTTAGGCCGATAAAAATCAATAAAATAAAATAAGCTAATATTATTATTCTTTTCTTCAACCCCTCATATATGGGATTTTTCTCTAAAGTATATAAGCAGAATAGGATAATTACAAGAATCAAATATGGAATACAAATCATCATCTCTCAACTATTTCTTAAAGAATCTTATGAGTTTATTTATCCAAGGAAACTTATTGTTTACCCTTCTAGCTATTCCAAATAATGGTGTTTGGAGTAAATCACAGATGTCTCCAGAAACTAAAAAAGTTTTATGATAAAAGCATTCCTTTGCATGACATATGCTTTCTTCTATTTCTTTTGTTATCCCTTGATTTCTTATAGTTCCATAAACCCTGTTATTCTTTAGTATATAGGGATCAACCCTTGTGGACTTTGAGCCAATAGTAGATGCAAAATAATGAATTATCTTTGCAGAATAAAGATATTTTAATCCATTCTCACATACTTGACAATTCCATTCACCCGATAGTTCTTTAATTAGGTATCCCATATCTTCATTTGTCTTAGCTAATGAAGGTTGATCAATCATGATTCCATATAATTCTTTCCCCTTATGCCAATTCTCAGCCCATTTTTGATAAAATTCTTTTGATATTTGATTGTCTTTTACATACATTATTCCACTATTAAAGTATCTAAAATTGCTATCAACTTTCCAATTGAATTTTTTCGAATACTTTATAATATCATTTTTATATCCATGTTCAGACAATACAACATGCTTATCTATTACTGCTGCAATACTACAATCCAGGTTGTCAATCGCTTCTAACTTATCTGTTATTATTGTATCCGTATCTATGAAGACATAATCTCCTCTTATATATTGTCTAAGATTAGTCTTTAAGATGCGAGACCTCTGCATATTGTTATATTGCGAAGGAAGCGAAATCATGACCATATCACTTACAATTGTTTCAATCCTAAATGGATGGTTCTTTATATATATATCCGTTTTATCATCAATTACTAATATAATTTCAGAATCTGGATTATATAATTTTGCTGAATACATTGAAAGTATGGCCTGTTCATAATACCAATCATTTTGATTAGAAACTACAACATAAACAATCTTTGTTATCATATCTGTAAGTGTCCAAGTGCGATGGACATAGTTTATTCAGTGGGATTTGCCCACTGAATGTTAAAAATTCGGGTTGTATTTTTAGAGATTGTTAACGGAGAGAGGGAATCAATGCACAATGCTTAATGCACAATGCATGATGTATGATTATGAGTCATTAGTCGTTAGTCATTAGTCACTAATCTCAACTTATGATTC
Organism: Muribaculaceae bacterium; assembly: GCA_009775375.1. Taxonomy (GTDB): domain Bacteria; phylum Bacteroidota; class Bacteroidia; order Bacteroidales; family Muribaculaceae; genus Lepagella. The sequence continues at coordinate 8,561 of VSPO01000229.1, forward strand.
ACGATGCTTATTTAATGCACGATGCACGACTGCATTCCGAGGGAGGGGTTACCAGCCGTTTAGGCGGTTGAGGGCGTAGGGAGGGATGTCCATTCCGTTGATGAGATTGGGAATATAGATGTTGAGAATCTTCAGTGATTCGGCTTTGCCAAGGTCTTTGACAAGCTGACGGGAGGATATTGCGTATATCGACAGACCGAGAAGAATGCGTTCCAGGTCTGGATGATAGTAAAACAGGCTGTCGTCGGGAGATTTGAGAGATGAACGCCATTCGGAATATATTTGGTCGGGTGTAGCCATAGTGTGCGGTGCGCCTTGCGCGAAGTATCGAATTTTTAATGTAAAGAATTAAGTTTTTCCAAGGGTATTCGCTGCTGCACATAATCATCGGTTTTGATTCCACCGCCGCGAAGTTATATCTTTTGGTCTATTTTGGACTTGGACGCTTACAGATATTTTTTTCGATTAACTTTAACGAATTTGTAAGCTTCGTCCTAACAGAATCAAATGAATAATTCTCAAGAAGTAACTTGCGATTTTCTTTTACTTCTTCTCTAGACGCATTTTCTTTAATGTTATTGAGATTTAATTCATCTTCTATTGAATAGACTCTTATACCAAGATTAATAAAATGTCTATAGTTCAACGAAGACTTTGGAAGAAATACTTTTACTCCATCCCATATAGCAAGTATAATATTTCCTACAGCACACTGACGTTCTATATTAAAGATTGCCACATTAACACTATCATATACTTTAAGATATTGATCATAGGGCATAAAATCCAAAAGTGGTATGAAATTTTTACCAAACATATTAGATCCTAATTCTAAAATTCTTTTAATTTCTGTCTCTGGCCCATAGCTCAGAGGACAGATTATATCAATGTCTGAAGAAATATTTAGGCGTTTAATTCGCTTGAAAGTATTTTCATGATTAAGTAGAGGATTTGCTTGATGACCTATGATAATGTTTCTTCTACCATCAATATTATACTTTTCTATATTTTCTATTTTTAAAGGAGATTTCCTTGAAACATAGTTGTATTGGATTTTTTTGGCATTAAATCTTCTATCTCTAATCAATAGATCAAATTCTTCTAAAAATACTCCAGAATAATAGTCTATGCGCTTCAATACATTTCTCCATCGTACTACATTCTTAAATTGATGAATTATTATCTCTGAGATTGTTCTTTTAATTCGTTTTACAACATAATTTTCAAATATCCTAATATAATTACCTTTAATTTGATTAGTGAGATTAATCAATGGAGTTATTGGCATTGGTAATTCGTACAAATCAAACCCCCAGGATAACCAAATAACTTTAATCATCGAGTTTGTACGATATATCAACTCTGAATTCAGGCTAATTAGGTTATGAAGTATAACAATGTTAAAATTATTATTTACAATACAATTTTCAATATACCACGCTTCGTCCTCTTGTTTTACAATTTCTGACTTAATATATTCAAGATTCTTATTTTGAGAATCAATAATGACATATTCGTTCTTATATCCTTCAATGGAGTCAAACAGTTCGATTGCACCATCAATAAACTTTTCATCGACAACGCAATGCAATATTTTTATGCACATAAAAGATAAATAGTTATTTTGTGATTGATTTGTCGATTACGTCAAGGAGGAGTTCTATGTTGGCGAAGTGATTCTTCAGAGAAAGGAGGGATAGGCTGTCATTTCCTCCATGGGCGATATTGTTGCGCATGGTATAGATGGATCCTAAGGATGATTTCATTTCGTGAGTCACATGACTTGTATAGTAGTCACTCCAATCCGAGGAAAATGATTTCAGGAAATTCTCCATCTTGTCGTTATTCAGATTCGTGACATTTTTTATTGCTACCTGAATATACGATGTTATGACTTTATGGGATTTCCTGTCTTCAACGAAATTCCGGATTCTTTCTTTAATGAAAACCTCAACATATCCTCCTACACGGATACATAGAAAACGAGCCATCATTGCCTGGATTTCTCCATCCTGCTGTTCCGCCAAACGGAAATCATTCATGATTTTACGTTTGTATTCATCGGATGCAAGTCGTTTTGTCATATATCCTTGAAAGTTTCAATAGCCTTGTTTATACGACCCTTAAGAGATACTTCACTCGCGGTATTGCTCTCGACAAATCCACGATAGTCTCTGTCATTAAGCAACAAAGTGTAGCAATCCCGTAATTTTGCACCATCTACCGTGCCGACCTCTACAAGGCGTTTTGAAATTCCAATCATCACGGAATCATATACGGCAGCATTAAGGTATTTTGAGAGCCGAAAGGCATTCTCTCCGATATTATCGTAGATTACCTTTATAGTACTACAGAACAAAGACTCGAATTCCTTCAACTTTTGATCTGAAGCGTTCTGATATCTCTCCATGAAACCATTGAGGAAACCCTTGAATCCACGTTTATAGTTTTGATAACTTTCATTGAGCGTCAAGAACCGGAGAATAAGTTCTTCTGATTTCAAACGAGTATTTTCGGCTGCATAGATTCTCTTCCAATTTTCATCATTCGCGAGTTTCGCAAGAATTTCATTGAATGGTCCATGATAGATACATGCCCTGACTTCCTGCGGAAAAAGTTTCATTCCTCCGGTGTTAAGGCGTTCGAATATCATGTAAATACTACTATTGTCATCAGTAGGGGCATCTTGTTTGATGACGGTGGCATGTATCACGCAATCGTCGAGTTTGATTCTGTCATTACTATCAAGATCATCAATCGTCTTGCCTTCGAGATCTGCCTGCACCCCCTTGAGCTTAAACAATTGTCCTCCGAATTTTTTTGAATAGAAAAACTGAAGACTTTTCAAACGTTGCTGACCGTCAATTACCAGCATTTTGTTTGTGCCTTTTTCCTGAGAGAAAAAGACGCCAGGCACAGGCAGTCCGAGAATAAGAGATTCAATGAAGCGTGATGCGTCTTTCAGCGACCACACATATTTCCTTTGAAATTCAGGAATCAGTATCGCACCCTTATTCAGACGGTCAACAATTCTATCTACCGTGTAATCGACACCATAGCTTGTGATGGAATAGCGGAAAACGTCCTCTTCTTCCTCCATGAAGTCATCAATCATATCCTCAACTTCCCGCATATTTCAGTATTTAAGATTTTTCATATTCTTGGAGCGATCTTTGATTCGCCTCGCTGGTACACCCACATAGATTCCCCATTCGTCTACAGGCTGGCTCACAAGACTCATTGCACCGATTACCGAACCCTCTTTTATAGTTAGATCTGGAAAAATCACGCAGTTGCATCCAATCTGTACGTATTCCTCCAACGTGACCTTTCCTCCGGAAACATTTATTTTCTTTTCCGGATGAATCGGTCCAATCAGATATTCTCCGGAGAAATCGTCCATAGCACTATATATCGTGGTTCGAGGTGATATTCCGGCAAAGTCCATCAACTCGATTCCCATTGCGCCATAGAGAGCCACATAAGCGGATATATGAATGTTTGAACCGATGGTGATGTGGCCAGAAAGAATACAGAAATCATCTATTCTGACATTGTCTCCGATTGATATGTTTGCAGCTCCATAGATACTTGCCTTTCGACTTATCAGAACATTGGAACCGTAGCACTTAAATCCTATGGCTTTCAATTCATTTTCAGAAAGAAAAGATGTCGCGCTCATTTTTTTTTATGATGGATATTACTCTTTCGATGTCCTCATCTGAGAGTTTGTCGTGCATCGGGAGACAGATAACCTCATTCGACATACGGGTTGCTATGGGGAGATTCTCTTTTCCTGCCGATGGAAGGCCACGGTATGTTGAGAATTCTGAGATGAGGGGATAGAAGTAGCGTCGCCCAAGCACATTATTTTCTCGCATCTTGAAATAGAGGTCGTCCCTTGTCATACCGTATTTTTCCGTATCGACGAAGATTGGAAAGTAACTGTAGTTGTATGTTACATTCGAACAATGCTCAAACATGGAAATACCCGTTACATCGGCCAACGCATCGCGATAGATTGTATCGACACGGTGACGCGCTTCGATGGCGGCATCGACATGTTTGAGATTGAGGAGACCGTAAGCAGCCCTTACCTCATCCATCTTGGAATTGATTCCGGGGGCCACAACCTCCGTTTCACCCGCAAAACCGAAGTTCTTCAGATAATCTATGCGCTGTTTTGTCTTGGCATCGTGGCAAACCAATGCTCCTCCCTCGACAGTGTTGTAGGTCTTTGTTGCGTGGAAGGAGAGTGTGGAAATATCTCCGGCTTTCAAGATTGACTCGCCATTGACCTTTACTCCGAAAGCATGTGCGGCATCGTATATCACCTTCAATCCGTATTTGTCGGCAATTCCCTGAATGGCATCCACATCGCAGGGATTGCCATACACATGAACGGGCATGATGGCCGTTGTTTTGGGAGTTATGGCTGCCTCAATCTTGTTCGGATCAAGATTACCTGTGGCCGGGTCTATATCGACGAAGACTGGTTTAATTCCGTTCCACCAAAGAGAGTGGGTTGTGGCTACGAAACTATATGGAGTCGTGATTACCTCACCAGTTATACGGAGAGCCTGCAGAGCGGTGATGAGAGGTAGCGTTCCGTTGGTGAAAACACTGATATATTCAACACCGAGATATTCACAGAGAGCCTTTTCAAGTTCCTGATGATAATGGCCGTTGTTGGTGATCCATTTACGGTTCCAGATATCCTGGAGATAAGGGATGAATTCCTCCAAAGGCGGAAGAAGAGGAGAGGTTACAGTAATCTGATTTTCCATTATTTTAAATGTTATTTTCTGCGGATTAATGTGATAAGCTCGGAGAATTCCCTGAAGCAGAGCAGCTTTGATATAAGTGCATATAGAATTACACCTTCCATTATTCCCACGCATAATGAGATGAGCGGGGTCATGGGAATTATTGTCACAGTAAGATATACTACGAGGGCAACCACGACGCTAAGGAAAAGTGTGGGCAAGAGATCACGCATCTGTGCGAAGAAACCGAGATGAATGAGTTTGCCGGTGTAGTGTGTGTTGATTATCAAAGCTATGATAGAGTTTGCAACCATTCCCCAGCACATCGCTATAAGGCCAAAGGGAAGAGTGATGCAAAGCATTGTGACTCCAAGGATTTTTTTGATAATCTCAATGCGAAGGAAGAGGTCGCTACGACCTTTGACCTGCAAGAGATTAAGATTAATTGAATGAACCGGATACCACATCTGTGCAAGACAAAGAACCTGGACAATCAATGCCGAAAAGAGCCATTTTTCTGTTAGGAAAGTAATGACCATCGGTCTGGCAACCGCCGCCATGCCGAGCATTAGCGGAAAAATGATGAAAGCCGATGTGCGGAGGAGTTTACGGTAGACATCCGCCAAACGAGCGTCATCGTCCTGTATAGTGCAGAGAACGGGATAGGTAACACGTTGGAAAATTCCGGTTATGTTTGACGACGCAAAATCAGTGAATTGATGGGCACGGGTGTAGTAACCGAGGTCGGAAGCTTTGAAAAACTTACCGATAACAATCAGATATATATTGCGATAAACAGTGTCCAGGAGGCCGGATGCGAGGAGCTTGGAACCAAAGCCAAACAGTTCCCGGAACGATTGCCACGAATAAGCCCAAATCGGTTTCCATTTTGAGAGAATCCAAAGGAGGAGGGTTATTATAGCGAGATTTGAAAGTTGCTGCCAGACAATTGACCATACTCCATATCCTCTGTAAGCCATCCATATACCGACAATGCCGGAGACAATCGCTCCTGCAAGGGAAGCCTTTGCCTGTGTATTGAAATCAAGACGGACTGTTAGAAGCGCACGCTGAACAACGACGAGGGAATTGAAGATGAGGCTCAAACCGATAGCGCGGGTTATTGGGGTCAGCAGAGGTTCGTTGTAGAACTTCGCGATGAGGGGTGCCGAGAGGAAGAGGATGAGATATAGGATTATGCCAACGCCGATATTGAAATAGAAGACGGTGGAATTGTCGACTTCAGAGCGGTCTTGCTTACGTATAAGAGCTTGTGAGAAACCTGAATCGATGAGCGACTGGGAGACTGCGATGAAGATAGCCAGCATACCCACGAGACCGTAATCAGCTGGAGTAAGTATTCGCGCCATGATAATCATGACGACGAACATTATTCCTTGGACGGAGAATCGTTCAAGAGTGCTCCATAGAGTACCTTTGACAGTTTTGCTCTTTAAGGATTCCTGCGACATTATTTTTAAAGAAGAGAAGAGTAAGCTACTATTTGGCTTTGGGGGTATTTTTCAGCCGATTGGATAGTAAGCGTCCAAGAAGGATGGATGGGGAGGGATTGAGGAGGGAGGAGAGATTAACTGAAAGAGGGGCCGGTGCTGTAGGAGTCGCCTCTTTTGATGAGTTCGAAGGAGGAGTGAGGGACATTCCAGATGGGGCGGGGCAGACCCCAGTAGACTACTTTGTAGATTTTGCTTGTATCGAAGCCGATGGCGGTGGTGTCTTCTCCGGCGCGGGTGTATATCTGCAGGAAATCACCTTTCTCCAGTTCGATGTCGTCGAATGTGAGGAATCGACATTTGGCGTAATCGGGAAGACCTGTGGTCATGTCTTCCACAATGTATGTCAGGATATAATCGTACAAGGAGGAGATGTTTTCGGTGGCTTTTAGGACCAAGTTTTCGTTCTCAAAGTCTCCGGGGCAGTTGAAGGCTTCAAGGGTGAACGGGAATCGGGTGACAGAGTTGAAGAGATCCTCGAGGTTTTCGTCTGGTTCGAGTGGTATGAATTCCATATGGCGGTAGTTTTTTAGATAAGCGGAAGGTTAGTTCGGACTGAGCACCGCAGGCCGGGGACGTCCTGCGCTCCATGCTGGACTCGGCGCGGACTCGTTTGGACTCGGCGTTGACTCGTTTGGACAGGGATGGATACATAGGGACATAAAGTCATAAAATCATAAGATTTTGTTATTTTTGATTTTATGTTGTTTTGTATCGGCTTGTGAAGAAGTTAGTTCGTACTCGGCGCGGACGGTAGTCGCAGGCCGGGGACGTCCTGCGCTCCATGCTGGACTCGGTGCTGACGGTAGTAGGCCGAAGGCTCGGAGGCCTGCTCTCCATGCTGGACGGGAAGCGATAATCTGACTGTAAGTCTGTTTATCAAGCCGATTGGGCATTCTATTTTTTGGTCACTCGTAGAAGTTTTCGGCGAGTGCTTTGATTGCGGGAGAAGAGGATTTGCAGAGTTCGTTGTAGAGGTCAATAAAGTATCTGACAGTCGAGCTTACTTCTGATAATATCTCCGGACTGCCAATGGCTTCCAGATAATTTGGGAATGATTTTTCGATATCGTAGAAGATACGGGTCTCTAAATTGTCGCCGTTCATTTCGTTGAGGATAACGTATTTGCTTTTCGAGGAGAGCAGTTCCATAAGTTTGGGATGCTTATCTATATTAATGCCTTGGTTCTTCAAGACTTTTTCGAACAGGCCATCGGAGAAACTGCCGCATACGATTGAAAGTCGAACTGCATTCGAACAGACTTCGACATTCACCACGGCATGCCATCTGTCTTTGAGTCTTCGATAGAACTCTATACAATCCTTACGGATTGCAATGGTGACATTATTACCGGCATAGTAGGTCGGTGCCTTTTCCTGGAAGAATGTTTTCATGATTTATCAGCTTGGGTTGGAAGTTAGTTCGGACTGAGCACCGCAGGCCGGGGACGTCCTGCGCTCCATGCTGGACTCGGCGCGGACGGTAGTAGGCCGCAGGCTCGGAGGTCTGCTCCCCATGCTGGACGGGGCGTTGATCAGGGGTTGGGCCAGTGCTGAGGGCAGTGTTTTTTATGTAATTATTTTGGAGGGATTTTGCTATTGATCACTTCTTTCCCTATTTCCATTGCGAGCCTGTCATACTTATCCGGAAATGCTGCAATAAATCCGCAAATGCGTTGCTCATCAAATTCTATTTCTCTTTTCTTTCTGTTATAGAATATTTTGCATCTCCACATTGGGAAAAAGAATGGTGAGATAATTCCATTTAACAACAAGAAAATTGCAATGGCGAAGGCCAATATATCCTTATCTGCAAGAAAGCCGATATCAGTGTATGCTACTGGGAATTCTAATTTAAAAATAAGACCAATAATTGCGGAATAAACGATGATTGCTAAAAGGTGTCCGATACAATGGGAGTATGAATAGTATCCTTTTATATTGCAATTGCTTAATCTGACAATTCCTATTAATGAGATAGGCAAACTGAATGAGAGAACATTGATTACGATTTTACCAAAGGCATTCAATGTCTCCCAAGGAAACCACCTTAGGATTGCAAAATATATAAAACCACATAGCAGATATTTAAGGATGGCTCCGCCATAAACTCCTAATTTGCAATCAATCAATTGCCATATTGCACCCTTTGGCCTTTTTTCATGAGGTTGAGCACTATGAATCATGAATGTTGACCAAATGCTTATCCAATAGATAGATGAAATAATGAGAGATACGAAGATGGCGAATATGAATGCCGGGGATTCTTTTGGTAGGAAATGGCTGACTTCGTCAAGAAGGAAAATCAATAATCCATAGCCAAGGCAGTATATCGGGGCCAAAACTTGTTCGATGTATTTCTTTACAGAATCAATCGGGAGGTAGGATTCGGAAATATCAGCTTGATAGCCGAAAACGTTTATTGTGGTCTCATAATTGAGAATCTGGGCTTTGGTTTTTACTTGTCGTGACACATGGGATGAATTCCCGGCAATTTCAACCACTTTGAGATAAGACTCGGATTCTTTGAATTTGTTGATGGAATCTGCTATCTTTCTTTCAAAATCAGCGAGATAAGATATGATCCTACCACTCATTCCTGCCACTAACCGCATTATGAAATTGTTTTTCTCGTCAAGGAAAATACAAAGCACATTAAGCGTCATTATGACACCAATGAATGTCTGAGATTTTTCCAACAGTTCCATGCTGCGGTGTTTCAATAGATTAAATGTTAAACTGCAGCTCTGCGAGAAAGTTCCTTGAGCTTATTGAAAGAATCATCGGGGGAGAGCATATCGGGAGAAGTGCCAATTTTGCAGATTGCCTCATGCTTTTGAGGATCGAGTTCAATTCTCACCATCTTCCTGTCGTCGTCTGTGTATGTAATGTGTGGAATTTCCTTTTTGTTGCCAATATATTCAGGTAGATAAAAGAGGTCTAACCCCAATTTGCTTAAAAATATGCGCCTTGGGATGATAAGGTCATCGAAGTATTCGTCTTTGAAATCCTCCAGTATTATGTCAATGTGTGAGTCGTCATAGCTTAGGAATTCCTGAAGGGCATAAGACATTCTATCCATTAAATCTTGTGCTGAACTTGAGTCGGATTCCTGGATGTGTTTATAAAAGCCCTTTCTAAATACTGACATTTCACCACAAAACATCTTTATTTTTTTTGCATTTTCGAGCATTACAAGCATAATCACAGCATTATGCCGACGATCGGAATTCATAGTATAGTGCCATTCGTTCCGCTTGTAGGCGTCCGTCAGTTCTTCGTAATATTTCTTTAGTTCTGTGGTCATGTTAAAGATGGTGAGGTGTTTGTGATGCAAAAATACAATAAAAATCTATTGTTGACAAAGAAATTTTCATTAAAAATCAAAAATACGGTTCTTTTATGAATTTTTGTGTTTTTAAATTCTGCATCCTTGGGTTAGAGTCCAACACATGTTTAACTCTTAACAAATGAGGGTTGCGCTTATAGAATCACTTTTCGGCTCGCTCGGACTGAGCACGGTGGACTCGGATGGATACAGAATGACAAAAAGTCATAATTTGTTGTTGTTTTTTGATTTTATGTCTTTTTGTATCGGCTTGTGAGGAGGTTAGTTCGGACTCGGCGCGGACGGTAGTCGCAGGCCGGGGACGTCCTGCGCTCCATGCTGGACTCGGCGTGGACTCGGATGGACTCGGATGGATACAGGAGGACATAATATCATAAAATCATAAGATTTTGTTGTTTTTGATTTTATGTCTTTTTGTATCGGCTTGTGAAGAAGTTAGTTCGGACTCGGCGCGGACGGTAGTCGCAGGCCGGGGACGTCCTGCGCTCCATGCTGGACGGGGTGCGCTATGCGCAAAGTGTTAAGTAGTAGGGATTAAGGATGAAGGGTTTCAGTCGCGTTTGAAGATATCGCGGGTGTATACTTTGGTGGCGATGTCGGCGAGGGAGGGGTCGTTGCGGTTGGCGAGGATGGCGGCGCTTTGCGCCTTGAATTCGGCGAGGTCGTTGACGACGCGGCTGCCGAAGAAGGTGGTGCCGTCGGGGAGGGTGGGTTCGTAGATGATGACGGTGGCTCCTTTGGCTTTGATGCGTTTCATGACTCCCTGGATGGAGGACTGACGGAAGTTGTCGGAGTTGGATTTCATCGTGAGCCTATAAACGCCGATAATTGGAGTCGTTAGTCGGGAGTCGTTAGTCGTTTGTTGGGAGTCGTTAGTCGTTAGTTTTTGAGTTGGGAGGGTGCCGTTATAATCGGGGTTGGTGGTGTAGTCGTACCAGCCGGACATGCGGAGGACTTGGTCGGCGATGAAGTCTTTTCGGGTGCGGTTGCTTTCGACGATGGCCGACATCATGTTCTGGGGAACGTCGGCGTAGTTGGCGAGAAGCTGTTTGGTGTCTTTGGGAAGGCAGTAACCGCCGTAGCCGAAAGAGGGATTGTTGTAGTGGGTGCCGATACGGGGGTCAAGTCCGACGCCTTCGATGATTGCCTGTGAGTCGAGTCCTTTGACTTCGGCGTAGGTGTCGAGTTCGTTGAAGTAGCTGACGCGTAGGGCGAGGTAGGTGTTGGCAAAGAGTTTTACTGCCTCGGCTTCTTTCATGCCCATGTAGAGGGTCGGGATGTCCTGCTTTATCGCGCCCTGCTGGAGGAGGGATGCGAATATGTGCGCCGCCTCGTTCATTCGGTCGATGTCGGTGACGGCAGCTATGGCAGCGTTTTCTTCGGCAAATTCCGGACGGTCGATTATTTTCGGTATTCCGGCTATGATGCGGGATGGATAGAGGTTGTCGTATAGGGCCTTTGACTCGCGGAGGAATTCGGGGAAGAAGAGGAGGTTGAATGCCGACGAAGTCGGCAAAGAATTAAGGTTTAAGGATGAAGTATTAAGGGAGAGTTTTTGGGCGTATTTGACGTAGAGGGTGCGGCAGTAGCCGACGGGGATGGTGGATTTTATGACCATCACGGCGTCGGGGTTGACGCTGAGGACGAGGTCGATTACGTCTTCGATGCAATGGGTGTCGAAGTAGTTTTTGACCGGGTCGTAGTTGGTGGGGGCCGCTATGACAACGAAATCGGCGTTGCGGTATGCCGCCGCGCCGTCGAGGGTCGCTGTCAGATCGAGATCCTTCTCGGCAAGGTATTTCTCGATGTACTCGTCCTGGATGGGGGATTTGCGGGCGTTGATTAGCTCGACTTTCTCCGGTATTACGTCAACAGCTGTGACGTGGTTGTGTTGGGCAAGGAGGGTTGCTATGGAAAGACCGACGTAGCCAGTGCCGGCCACTGCTATATTGTATTGTTTCATAATGGCTTTGTTGTTAGATATAGCGGACAGGAGAGGGATACAGAATGACATATTATCATAGAGAACATAATTTTTGTTTTTTTGATTTTATGTTGTTTTGTATCGGCGCTAGACTCGGCGCGGACGGTAGTAGGCCGCAGGCTCGGAGGCCTGCTCCCCATGCTGGACGCGGCGTAATCGCCTTAATACTTTATCCTTTATGCTTCATACTTTCCGCGGCGGCGGATTGGAGGTCGGTGTATTCGATTAGGAGCTCGCGCTCGGTGATGTCGCGGTAGGGGGTGTAGCTGGCG
>VSPO01000023.1 GCA_009775375.1 Muribaculaceae bacterium
CTTCTACAAACACTCTGATTGAGGGTTTGTTATGCCTCATAATGTTTAATTTGGTTTAAATTCAAACATACTCTTAAAATTAAGGATACATAATGACTACGAAGTATAATATCGCATTTTTGGCTCTGTCGCTGCTTGCGGCGGGATGCCACAGCCATGACGACGGGCATGACCATGACTCCCATTCCGAGCAAGAAACCCATGCCGCAAAAGAGAAAGAGGGACATTCTTCAGCAAAAGACAAGGGGCACAGCCCCGATGAGATCGTGATTCCCGAGGATAAGGCGAAGGCCTCCGGCGTGAAGGCCGAGAAGGTGGCGCCCGGGACATTCAACGGAGTTGTGCGCGTCACCGGGAAGGTGCTTCCCGCATCCGGAGAGGAGGCCACGGCCTCAGCTACAGTGGCGGGAATCGTCTCTCTCAACAGAAGCATCGCCGAGGGCGACCAAGTAGGGAAAGGGGCGCCGCTATTCACCATCTCCACCTCCAAACTCGCGGAGGGGGACGTCACGAAGCGCACCTCCATAGCCCTGCGCACGGCCAAGGCCGAATATGAGCGCGCGGAGAAACTGATAGCCGACAAGCTTATAACCCAAAAAGAATATGAGGCCGCCAAATCCAACTACGAGACGGCAAGAGTGGCCAGCGAGGCCGTCGGCTACTCCTCATCGGCGCGGGGCATAACCATCCCGGCCCCCATCTCAGGCTACGTGAAGGAATGCCTCGTCAAGGACGGCGATTTCGTCAACGTCGGCCAGCCGATGCTCAGCGTCACCCAAAACCGCAAGCTCTATCTCCGTGCCGAAGTGCCGGAAAGGGAATACGGCTCGCTCGGGAAAATCAACTCAGCCAAATTCAAGGCCTCCTATTCCGACGAAGTCTACGACCTTTCAGCCCTGCAAGGAAGGATGGTGGCCACGGGAAAAAGCACAGCCTCGACGGCGATGTTCGTGCCCGTCACGTTTGAATTCAACAACGTCGGCTCGCTTATCCCCGGATCGTATGCCGACATCTATCTGCTGACCACTCCCCGCAAAGGGGTCATCACCGTGCCTGTAGGGGCCATCACCGAGTCGCAGGGGGTGAAATCCGTCTATATAAAGGATTCCGCCGACTGCTACAGGAAGCAAGACGTGAAGACCGGAGAGACCGACGGCGAATCAGTAGAGATTCTTTCCGGACTCAAACCCGGCGACAACGTAGTGGTGGAGGGGGCGATACAGGTGAAACTCGCCTCCGCAACCTCAGAAATCCCCGCACATTCCCACAGTCACTGACAAAAACATCCCCGATATGCTTGACAAGATAATCAGATTTTCGCTCAACAACCGTCTGCTCGTGCTCGTGGCGGCCATGCTGCTCGTCGTGGCCGGCATTTTCACGATCGACAGGACGGAGGTGGATGTTTTTCCCGACCTCAACGCCCCTACGGTGGTGGTCATGACCGAAGCCAACGGCATGGCAGCCGAGGAGGTGGAGCAACTCGTCACATTCCAGATAGAGACAGCCGTCAACGGCGCTCCCGGCGTCAGGCGCGTGCGGTCGTCGTCGACCAACGGTTTTTCCGTGGTATGGGTGGAATTTGACTGGGGCACCGACATCTATCGCGACCGGCAGATCGTCTCCGAGAAACTGGCCACGGTGGCCGACGCACTGCCCGACAACGTCAACAGTCCGGTGATCGGTCCGCAGTCGTCGATACTCGGCGAGCTTCTCATCATCAGCCTTACGGCAGACTCGACATCCATGCGCGACCTTCGCACCCTCGCCGACTGGAATCTCCGTCCGCGACTGCTCTCCACAGGCGGAGTCGCCCAGGTGGCCGTCATCGGCGGCGAACTTAAGGAATACCAGATACTCGTTGACCCCGGAAGGATGAAGCATTATGGAGTCAGCCTTCAGGACGTGCTCGCCACGACACGCGGAATGAACCGAGGCACGGGCGGGGGAGTGGTCTATCAGCATGGCAACGAATACATAGTCAGGGGCGTGGTCTCCACCGACGCCATCGACAGGATTTCCAAATCCGTGGTCAAGACCGTAGACGGCTATCCCGTCACCCTCGCCGACGTGGCCCAGGTGAAGGAGGGGGACCAGAGTCCCAAGCTCGGCGTAGCCTCCGAGAAGGGGAAGCCGGCAGTCTTGCTGACCGTCACCAAGCAGCCCGGAGCCGGCACCATCGAACTGACCGAGCGCCTTGAGGAAACCCTTGCCGACGTCAAGAAAAGCCTTCCCGCCGACGTCAATGTCTCGACCGACATATTTCGCCAGTCGGACTTCATAGAGAGCTCCATCAGCAACGTCAAGACCTCCCTTCTCGAAGGGGCCATATTCGTAGTGATAGTGCTCTTCCTCTTTCTCGCCAACGTGCGCACCACCGTCATATCCGTCATCACGATCCCCCTCTCGCTCCTTGTCTCCCTCATCGTGCTCCACCTCTTGGGACAGAGCATCAACACCATGAGCCTCGGAGGCATGGCAATAGCCATCGGGTCGCTCGTTGACGACGCCATTGTCGACGTGGAAAACGTCTGGAAGAAACTTCGCGAAAACAGTATGCTTCCGGAAGAGAGCCGGAAATCGGGGCTCAGAGTAATATTCGAGGCCTCCAGGGAGGTCAGGATGCCGATCCTCAACTCCACGCTCATCATCGTGGTCAGCTTCCTTCCCCTCTTCTTCCTTCAGGGGATGGAAGGAAGGATGCTCATCCCTCTCGGAATAGCCTTTATCGTAGCCCTTTTCGCCTCCACGATAGTGGCCCTGACACTCACCCCGGTGCTTTGCAGCTACTTGCTTGCCTCCGGCAAAAAAGACTCGGGAGTGCCTAAAGAGGCCTTCATCACGGTCTGGCTCAAAAAATACTACAAGAAAGCCCTGCTCTGGACCTTGGGCCACCGCCGCCCCTTGGTCATAACGACGGGGGTGCTTTTCATTGCCGCCATAGCCACCTTCTTCACCCTCGGCCGCAGTTTCCTCCCTCCATTCAATGAGGGCTCCTTCACCATCAACGTAAGTTCGCTTCCCGGAATCTCCCTTGAGGAATCGGACAAAATCGGCAGGCAGGCCGAGGAATTGCTGATGACCGTGCCTGAAATCAAGACCGTCGCAAGGAAGACCGGACGCGCCGAACTCGACGAACATGCCCTCGGCGTGAACGTATCCGAAATCGAAGCCCCTTTCGAGCTTAAGGACAGAACCCACCAAGAGGTAGTGGCCGACATTCGCGAGAAACTTTCCGCCATAGCCGGGGCCAACATAGAGATAGGGCAGCCCGTAAGCCACAGAATCGACGCCATGCTAAGCGGCACCCAGGCAAACATCGCCATAAAGCTTTTCGGCACCGACCTCAACAAGATGTATGCCATCGGCAACAAGATAAAGGCAGCCGTCAGCGACGTGGAGGGGATAGCCGACCTCAACGTGGAGCAACAGATAGAGCGTCCGGAACTGAAAATCATTCCCCGCCCCGAGATGCTTGCCCGCTACGGCATAACCGAGCCGCAGTTCAACGAATTCATTTCCGTCATGCTTGCCGGGGAGACCGTCGGCCAGGTCTATGAGGCCGACAGGAGTTTCAATCTCGTTGTCAGGGCCACGGAGGAGGGGAGGAAAAGCATGGAGGAGATCCGCTCCCTGCTCATCGACACCCCCGACGGCCTGAAAGTGCCGCTTGCCGACGTGGCCGAGGTAGTTTCCTCGTCGGGCCCCAACACGGTCAACCGAGAGAACGTAAAGCGCAAGATAGTGATCTCCGCCAACACCTCCGGTCGCGACCTCGGCGGCGTGGCCGACGACATAAAGCAACGCATCGAAGAGGAGATACAATTGCCCGAAGGCTACCATATAGAATACGGCGGACAGTTTGAGAACGAGCGCGAGGCGGGACGCACCCTGCTGCTCACCTCGCTGCTGAGCATCGTCGTCATATTCCTGCTCCTCTTCATGCAATTCCGTAACGCCCTGGAGAGCGCCGTCATCCTGCTCAACCTCCCCTTCGCCCTCATCGGCGGTGTGTTCGTGCTGAGATTCACGTCGGGAGAGATCAGCATCCCCGCCATTATCGGCTTCATATCCCTCTTCGGCATAGCCACGCGCAACGGCATGCTCCTCATAGCCCGCTACAATTTCCTTCGCTCGGAGGAGGGTCTGTCGGTCAGGGAGAGTATCATAAAAGGATCCGTAGACAGGATGAACCCCATCCTCATGACCGCATTGACCTCGGCCCTTGCCCTGATTCCCCTCGCCGTCAGGGGCGACCTTCCCGGCAACGAGATACAGAGCCCCATGGCCGCCGTGATTCTCGGAGGACTTTTCTCCTCCCTTTTCCTGAATGCGTTTGTCATTCCGATCGTATATGGCTGGCTGAGCCGAAGGGATAAGGCAATGGAGGGGAAGGAACCCGCAATTGGAAAAAACGAATAAAAAAGAGAAAGATGAAAAAAATGATATTGTCGGCAGCCGGGATTCTTCTTGCCTTCGCCCCAGCATTTGGCCGCGACATGGGCGACGTCCTGAAGGAGATAGAGAAGGGCAACCTTGAACTGCAAGCCAAGAAACTCGCCAACTCGGCAACCGTCTACGACCTCGCCGCCGAGAATATGCCCGACGCACCAAGCGTGGAATACAGTCCGTTTTTCCATAAAGGGGTGTCGGGCGTGTCGAGTTCGGAACTCGTAGTGTCGCAGGAATTTGATTTCCCCACACTCTACTCAGCCCGTTCGAAGGCCGGAAAGCTGCAAGGGGAGGCCCTGTCGGAGCAATATCTGACGAAAAGACGCGACCTACTCTTGCAGGCAAAGGAGAAATGCCTATCCATCGTCATGCTCGACAGGCAGATAGCCCTCGCAAAGGAGCGTCTTGAAGTGTCGGAGCAATTGCTCCTTCTTGTGGAGAAAAGGATGAAGGCCGGCGACGCCACCGCCTTGGAGGAGAACAGAGTGAAAATCGAGCACATGGACCTTCAGACAGAGCTTGCTGGATATGAGACAGAACGGGGGATTCTTGCAGACGACCTTTCGACCCTTGCCGGAAACGCTGCGATCGACACCCAAGGAATGGACTACCCTCAGGAGACCGTCCCCGCCAATGCGGAGCAACTTCAGACCCTCCTCTTTTCGGGCGACACCGGCATGAAGGCCGCGGAGGCTACGGTGGAGGCCATGAGGCAAGAGGTGGAGGTGGCACGCCAGGGATGGATTCCCAAGCTAAGTCTCGGCTACCGACGCAACACCGACGGCAGCGAGGCCAGCAACGGTTTCCTCGTGGGAGTGGCCTTCCCAATCTATTCTACCGGGAAGCGCGTGAAGGCAGCCACGGCACGCCGCGCAGCAGCCGAACTTGAGATGGAAAACACCCGCGCCCGCCTGCAAGGCGAGGTCAAGGCCCTCTACAACGAGCTCCGGCAACTGCAGAAGACCCTCTCCATCTACGACGGCACGCTTCTCGACGAATCCTTGCGTTTGCTCCGCAAATCCGTAGACAGCGGAATAATGACCATGACCGACTACTACACCGAGGCCGACAAAATCAACCAAAAGAAACTCTCATACATCGAGACTGAAAATCGCTACCATCAGGTGCTGTCGCGCATCAACCGCAACAGCCTTTGAGGGGCGGGCTTCGGGTCGGTCGCCCGTCAAAATTAGCGAAATAGCGCGGGGAAATTGCCAAAGCGGATTTTATTTCGTAACTTTGCATGAAATTTGCGTCATACTTGAAAATAATCGACTCCGGGAAAGAGGAATAGCGGGGTCAGGAATGTTTATATAGAGGCGAAGGCTATTCAGAGATGGACAGGTTGTCGCGGGTTTTATGTGTGTCGGAACATAGGCACACTTTATAGGTGTCGGCAAATGACACCGCGGTAAGAAATATGTAATAACCGCTATGAGTGAAGAAAAAATGACCAGGTCGTTTGAAGACCTCGGAGTAGAACCCCGCCTGCTGAAAGCAATAGGGGAAATGGGCTTTGAACTCCCTATGCCCATACAAGAGATGGTGATTCCGCACCTTCTTGAGAAGGAGGGAGACGTAGTAGGGCTGGCGCAGACAGGCACAGGCAAGACAGCAGCATTCGGCTTGCCCGTGTTGCAAAGAATCGACCCCGACAAAAACGTGCCTCAGGCATTGGTGATTGCCCCGACCCGCGAGCTTTGTCTCCAGATTTCGGGCGATCTCGCCGATTATTCGAAGTATATCCCTGAAATAAAGGTGCTCCCCGTCTATGGAGGGTCGAGCATCGAAAGCCAGATACGCACGCTCCGCAAGGGCGTGCAGGTGGTGGTGGCCACGCCCGGCCGGCTGATCGACCTTATCAAGAGAGGAGAGGTGAAGCTCGGCGACGTCCACACCGTCATCCTCGACGAGGCCGACGAGATGCTCAACATGGGTTTCCTCGACGACATCAAGGAGATTCTGAGCCACGTGCCTGAAGAGAGAAAGATGCTGATGTTCTCAGCCACGATGCCCAAGGAGATAGCCTCAATCGCCAAAGACTTTATGCACAACCCGGTGGAATTCGTCGCCGGCAACAAAAACGAAGGCTCAAAGAACGTCAGACACATATATTATATGGTGAAGGCTTCCGACAAATATCTTTGTCTGAAGCGCGTGGCCGACAACAGCCCCGACATCTACGGCATCATCTTCTGCCGCACGAGGAAGGAAACGCAGGAGATAGCCGACAAGCTGATAGCCGACGGATATAACGCCGACTGCCTTCACGGCGACCTCTCGCAGGCCCAACGCGACCTGGCGATGAAGAAATTCCGCGACCACGTCACGCAGCTGCTCGTGGCCACCGACGTGGCGGCCCGCGGCCTTGACGTTGACGACCTTTCGCACGTGATCAACTACGGACTGCCCGACGATGCCGCAGTCTATACCCATCGCTCTGGAAGAACGGGCCGCGCCCACAAGACCGGCGTATCCGTGGCCATCATCCATTCCCGCGAGAAGGGAAGGCTCCGCGAGATAGAGAAAATCATCGGCAAGACCTTTGAATACAAGAAAGTGCCCACCCCGGAGCATATCATCGAGAAGCAGCTCTACAACCTTGCGGACAGACTCGAAAGAGTGGAGGTCAACGAGGCGGAGATTGAGAAATATCTGCCCGGAGTCAGGAAAAAGCTTGAATGGCTGTCGGAGGAGGATCTTTTGAAGAGAGTGCTCTCCCTGGAGTTCAACCGCCTTCTCCAATATTATCAGAATATGCCCGACATCGATCTCAATGCTCCCGAAAAAGGGGAACGAGGAGAGAGAAAGAGAGGGGAGAAACGCGAGCGCAACCGCGACAAAGACCGGCGCACGGCCGAGGAGGGCTATGAGCGACTGATGGTCAACGTCGGCAAGGCGCAAGGATTCTTCCCGGGCAACCTTATGGAGATGGTCAACCGCAATGTCGTAGGCGACAAGCCTGATATCGGCCGCATCGACCTGATGCCCGGATATACGCTCTTCGACGTCAGGAAACAGGACGCAAGGAGAGTGATCGACGCTCTTCGCCACGTGGATTTCTTCGGAACCCGCATAAATCCGGAAATAGCATCCGACAGAGACTACGACCGCGACAGCCGTGGAAAGAGAGAGAAGCGCAGAAGCAAGGACTCCTATGAGGATTTCGGCCGTCCCTCAAGAAAATCAAGGGATAAAGGGGAGAAAAAAGCTTCGAAGGAGAGGCAGGCCAAAGATCTGAAAGCCCCGAAAGCTCCGAAAGAGAAGAAAGCCGTCAAAGAGAAGAAGCAGACGAAGGATAAGAAACCTCAGTATAATGGCAATTATGAGATTTTTTATAAAAAATAATCGGGATGCCGGATTGAAATCGAGATTAAGCGGAATGTTGGGAAGAGGCCTGCTGATAGCGGCGATGGCCTTTTCGACATCGACCGGTTTCTCGCGTCAGGCCCCGGACAGCGTCGCAGCCGAGCCGCTCACAGCCCGCGTTGCCTTCACCGAACTGCAGTCGCCGGCTTTGGAGATACTGAAGCGCACCACCCGCCTCGACATGCTCGACTACTGGGACGCCGACAGCATCTACAAGGCCAAGAACGCCGTGATGGGTTTGTCGTGGATAGAGACCCTGAGCCCGGATTACATAAAGGTAAGGCTGTCGGAGGTCAGCTCCTGCGAGATAAAGCTTCTTCCGGAGAAGAATGGAAGAATCGTCATGACCATCTACACGGTGGGCGACTCGGTGCAGGCTCCCGACAGTCAGGTGGATTTCTACGACACCTCCCTGCGGCCCCTCGACAGAAAAAAATATTTCAAGGCCCCCGATCTCAAGTATTTTTTTGAAATTCCCAAGGGATCAATGACTTCGATGAAGGAGATCCGGGAGATGGTGCCCTTCCCGACCGTGGAATATAGCGCGAATGCGGAAAATAATTCAATTTCCGCGCGTCTGACAGTAGGGGAATTTATGAACTTAGACGACTATAATATAGTCAAGCTTTTCCTGAAGCCCGAAATCACCCTCGAATGGAAGGGAAAATACAAGGTGAAGGGGAAATAACGACCCAACCATTAAAGAAATCGATTGACATGGAACGCAGAGTAAGAGTAAGATTCGCTCCATCGCCGACGGGCCCGTTGCATATCGGAGGCGTGCGTACGGCGTTATACAACTATATCTTCGCCCGCCAGAACGGGGGAGATATGATCCTTCGCATAGAAGACACCGACAGCCGTCGCTTCGTGGCCGGTGCGGAAGACTATATCAACGAGAGTCTCGCATGGCTCGGAATCGGCATCGACGAGGGCGTGCGCGAAGGGGGAGCCTATGGCCCCTACAAGCAAAGCGAACGCAGGGATATCTATAGGGAAAACGTCAAGAAGCTTCTCGACGCCGGAAAGGCTTATATAGCTTTCGACACTCCGGAGGAGCTTGAGGCCGCCCGCCAGAACATCCCCAATTTCCAATATGACGCCTCTACGCGCGGCTCGATGAGAAATTCCTTGACCATGAGCAAGGAGGAGACCGAACGTCTGATCGCTGAAGGCGCCCAATACGTCGTGAGGTTCAAGATCGAGCCTGACAGGGAGGTCAAAGTCAACGACCTTATCCGCGGAGAGGTGGTCATCAACAGCAATATCCTCGACGACAAGGTGCTATATAAGAGTGCCGACGATCTTCCGACCTATCATCTCGCCAATATCGTAGACGATCATCTGATGGAGGTCAGCCACGTGATCCGCGGCGAGGAATGGCTCCCGTCGGCTCCGCTCCACGTGCTTCTTTACGAGGCATTCGGATGGCAGGACACGATGCCGCAGTTCGTGCATCTTCCTTTGCTTCTGAAGCCCGTAGGCAACGGCAAGCTCTCAAAGCGCGACGGCGACAAGCTCGGATTTCCGGTCTTCCCGCTCGAATGGCACGACCCCGCCAGCGGAGAGGTCTCTTCGGGCTACAAGGAGAAAGGCTATCTTCCCGAGGCCGTGGTCAATTTCCTTGCTTTGCTCGGATGGAATCCCGGCGACGACAGCGAGCTTATGAACATGGACGACCTTATCCGGAAGTTCTCTTTTGCCCATTGCTCGAAGAGCGGCGCCAAGTTTGATTACAAGAAGGGGATATGGTTCAACCATGAATATATTTCCCGGGCCGACGACGAGACGCTTGCCACGCTTTTGGCCCCTGTGCTTAAGGAGAACGGGGCAGACGGCTATCCGCAAGACTACGTTGCCAAGGCGATAGGGATGGTGAAAGGCCGCGCCGATCTCGTTCCCGACCTTTGGACCCAGGCGGATTTCTTCTTCAAGGCTCCGGAGGCTTACGCCGAGAAAGACGTGAAGAAGAGATGGAGCGCCGAGACTCCCCGCATCATGGAGGAACTTATCGGAGTGCTCGACGGCATCGAGGATATGACTTCGGCCAATGCCGAGAAAATCGTGCTCGACTGGATTGCAGAGAAAGGCTATCATCTGGGCAATGTGATGAACGCTTTCCGTCTTGCCGTTGTGGGGGCTTGCAGGGGTCCTCATATGTTTGACATCACTGAGCTTATGCCCAAAGAGGAGGTGAAGGCAAGGATAAGACGGGCAATAGAGACAATACCGACACCAGAAAAATGAGACTTCCTTCGATAAAAGAGTTGAGAGGATTCCTCGCCGAGGCATTGCGTCAGGCCGTGGAGCAGCCACTCTATTCCATGGGCATTGCAGCCTATCGGCAGGGGGTGAGGCTTGCTGCGCTGCGCAATCCCAAGGCAAGGAAGCTCAATGAAGGACAATCGGAGATATGGAGCCGGCTCGACAAGGCTATAAAGCCCGGCGACCGATATATATGGCTCCATGCCGCCTCGCTCGGAGAGTTTGAGCAAGGGCGACCGCTCATAGAGAAAATCCGGAGCATCCATCCTGAATACAAAATCCTTCTGACTTTCTTTTCCCCTTCGGGCTATGAGGTCAGAAAGAATTATCAGGGGGCCGACTGCGTGTGCTATCTTCCTTTCGACACTCCGAAACGCGTCAGAAAGTTTCTGTATAAGGTCAATCCGGAGATGGCGATATTCGTCAAATACGAGTTTTGGCGTAATTACCTTCATGAGCTGTGGCGCCGCCAGATTCCGACGTATCTTGTCAGCGCGGTTTTCCGCAAGAACCAGTTCTTCTTCAAGAAGCGCAGCGCCTGGTATGGGCATTGGCTGAAATGGTATACGCGGATTTTCGTGCAGGATGACAATAGCCGCAGGCTCCTTGAGGGCATTGGGATAACGAATGTCGACGTGACAGGCGACACCCGTTTCGACCGCGTGACCGATATTCTTAGGGCGCGGAAGGATATTCCGGAGCTTGACTCTTTTGTAGGACGCAAGGGCGAGTCCGAAAGGGCTCCGTTTGTCATGATGTTTGGAAGCAGTTGGCCGGAGGACGAAGCTGTATATGGCGACTGGCTCCGAATGAGAAAAGAGGTGAAGGCCGTAATAGCTCCCCATGAATACGATGAGGCACGTCTGGAGAAACTTAAGGAGATTGTGCCCGGCGAGGTGGTGCTTATGAGCGAAGTGAAGTCCGACCCGAAGGCTGCCGAAGGGAAACGGGTTATGGTCATTGATTGTTTCGGACTGCTTTCAAGTGCCTACGCCTATGCCGACGCGGCTTATGTCGGGGGCGGGTTCGGAGTCAGTATCCACAATATCAATGAGGCTGCTGTCTATGGCATTCCGGTTGTCTTTGGTCCGGAAAACGCGAAGTTTATCGAGGCCCAGGAGCTGAAGACACTTGGAGGCGGACTTGAGGTGGTCAGTGCCGACAGTTTTGCGAGAGTGGCCGACAAGCTTCTTTACGACCGCATGGAGCTCGACCAGAGAGGGGAGTGGGCCGGAGAATATATAAAGGAAAAGACAGGGGCGACAGACAAGGTTCTGTCGGTCATAATGAAATGAACCCAAAATTAATTTTCGAGAAAATACGAATTTGTGGTTTTGTTTGTTTGGGACTATGACAAATTGAGCATGAAAACAGCGTGCCGACAGAAATTTCTGTCGGCACGCTGTTTTCGTGCTCAAAGATGTCTTTTAGGACAAAAAAAATTGATTGTCATCCCGACAACCAATCTTCTGTTAACCTTAAAATCTAATACCATGAAAAACTCGATGCAAAATTACAAATTTTTTTTCAAACAATGTTGTATAACATTAAAAAATGTAGTCGCATTAACAAATATTAACATAAAGCTACTTGAAGGCTTAGAAAAGAGCTGATTTTTCAGCTTTTGGGGCCATCCGAATATAATGCTAACTACTCCCTGACCCATCTCAGAACATTTCATAGTCGATTGAGAGGACCTGGAATTCTGTGCGGCGGTTGATTTGGTCGGCTGCGTCTTGGTCTTCCGGAGAGAGCGTCTCGATATACTTCTCATCAAGCACGGTGCCTTCGGGGAATTGGGGGAATTCCCGGTTGATGCGCTTGGTGACGGTCTTGGGTGTGGATTCTCCATATCCCTTTGGAAAAAGCCTGTCGGCTGCGATACCTGCGGATATCAGATAATCGATTACGCTTTGCGCGCGACGGTTGGAAAGATTGATGTTGTATTCATCCGTGCCCTTGCGATCCGTGTGGGCACCCATCTCTATCGTCACGTTGGGATTCTCACGAAGAATTTGCGCCATCTCGTCGAGGGCCGCCTTTGATTCGGGTCGCAGCGTCGCCTTGTCGAAATCATAGAAAATGTTTTCCACCACCTGAGGCTTGTTGATTGCCGCGAGAATGAAGTCGACGGCATAATCCGCGTCCTCCTCCGCTATGTCGCTCTCAAACTCCTGCTTGACGTTGAGATAACCCGGAGCGCCGGCCTTCATCACGTATTTCACGCCCCTGTCGAGATTGAATTTGAAAGAGCCGTCGTCGCGGGCCACCTGCTTCTGGTTGCTGCCATCGTCGCCCACGATTCTGATGATAGCGTTCGCCACGGGTTCTTCATCCCTGTCGAGCACCCATCCGGAGATCGTGATATGAATGTCGGGAAGCTCGAAACTGTAGATATGGTCATGCCCCTTGGCGTCGCCACGGTTGGAACTCAGAAAACCTGTCTCTCCGGGGCCGAAGGTTATGCCGAAATCATCGCCCTGGCTGTTGATGGGCAGCCCCATGTTCTCCACGCTCCAGAAATCGCCTGTGGAGTTTCGTCGCGCCTTGAAGATGTCGAGACCGCCGAATCCCGGATGTCCGTCGGAAGAGAAATAAAGCAGCGAATCCGACCGCGAATATGGAAACGACTCATTGCCTGGCGTATTGATTCGGCTTCCCATGTTTTCGAGGCTGCCTGCCCGTTCGTTGAGATTGATTCTCCAGATGTCGAGTCCGCCGAATCCGCCAGGCATGTCGGAGCAGAAATACAGCCATTGTCCGTCGGGCGATACGGAGGGATGACCCACGGCGGAAATAGTGTCGGCCGTAATATCAAACTTCTGAGGAGCGCTCCATGAAGCGTCGCTTCGTTTCGAGGTGTAGATTTCCACGGAAGTATCGGAGTTTTCCGAGCGCCTTGCCCGGGTGAGATACATCGTCTGTCCGTCGGGAGAGAAAGAGATTATGCCTTCGTCGGCATCGCTGTTCAGCTCTCCTCCTGCCGGTTCAGGCCTTTGCCAAATGCCTCTTTCATTCTTTTTGCTGACGAATATGTCGCCCTTTTTCATCCCCGTGATTTCCGATTTGTTCTCTCCGGTGGCCTTCTCGGAGGTCGACGTAAAATAGAGCTGGTCGAACTGCTTGTCGAGATACATTGGGGAGAAATCGGCTCTTCTTGTATTAAAGATTTTGGCGTTTCTGACCACGTATCTTGTCGTCGGTTTTCTCTTTGCGGCAATTGCCATCCTGCATCCGTTGATTCCCTCTTTCGCCAGCTCGTCGTCGCCGCGAAGGGCGAGGAAATCCTCGTAGGCGGTTATCGCCTGGGTATATTTCCCGTCGGCTTGCAGGGCGCGTCCAAGATAGTAGAGCGACATTGAATCGGGATACTCATATCTTATGGCGTTGCGGAAAGATGCGGCAGCTTTTGCCGCCATGTTGAGTTTCGTGTAGCATTTTCCCATTTTGAAGGCTATTTCGCCTCGCAGGGGACGGTCTTCGCGCTTGTTTTTCTTATTATAGACCTGACGGTAGATTTTCTGGGCGTTGAAATATTCCCCCCTGGCGAGAGCTTCGTCGGCGTCAGAAAGTTTGGCGGTCTTACATGCCGACAGGGCCGACGCCACTACGACCATCAGCGACAGGATATAAAAATAGCCATGACTGTTCTTCATGGCTATTAAACGGATATCGATCCGTCGATATTGTCTTTCCGGCAATATGGGCATCTGCCCTGCTTTGTTATGCCAAGACCGCTCTTATGCGAAGGCTTATTTTTTCTTACGCTTATTGCCCGTCGTTTTCTCAATCTTGTCGGCGATGTCGTTGAAAATGTCGTCAACCACGCCGGAGCCGTTGATCATAAGATATATCCCGTCCTTCGTGTAGTAGTCGCGGAGGGGAGAGGTCTGGTTATGATAGACGTCGAGGCGCTTTTTGATTGTGTCGAGATTGTCGTCGGCGCGGCCTGTCTCTTTCCCTCGGTTGAGCATCCTTTCCACGAGTTCCTCCTCCGGCACTTCAAGTCCGACCACGGCATGGAGGTCGGTGCCGCGTTTGCGCAGCAATTCCTTGAGGGCCTCGGCCTGTGGGATGGTGCGTGGGAAGCCGTCGAAAATGACCCCCTCTTTTCCTTCCGCATTCTTTTCTAGCACGTCTTCAAGAATGCTGATCATCAGGTCGTCGGGAATCAGCTGACCCTCGGAAATGTATTTCTGGGCGATTTTCCCAAGTTCGGTTTCACGGTTGATATGGTCGCGGAGCACTTCCCCCGTCGAGATGTGGTGAAGGCCGAATTCATCGATGAGTCTGGCGCTTTGGGTTCCTTTCCCACTTCCGGGGGCGCCGAATAAAACTAAGTTGAGCATATTCCGAATATTTGAATGTCTCGGTGCGGATGTTGCCTTGGTCTGTCTTGAAGTTTGGCTTTGAGGCTGCATGAAAGACATTTTCAGGGCAATTTTACGCAGTCAGACAAGGTTAATCTTTGATTACGTAGATGTCTTTGAGGTTTCTCACTTTTCCGTCGAGGTCAAGGCCGTATCCGATTATGAATTTGGAAGGAATGGAGAAAGCCACGTAGTCGGGTTTGAAGCCGGTCTTGGAGCTTTCGGGCTTATGGAGGAGGGTCACGAATCTAATGGAATTGGGATTGTATTTTTTGAGGTCGTTGACCATCTGTGTTGCCGTCAGACCCGTGTCGACGATGTCTTCGATGATGACCACGTCTCTGCCGTCGATATCTTCGGTCAGGCCTATCAGCTGTTTCACTTTCCCTGTCGAGGTCAGGCCGCTGTAGCTCGCATATCTGACGAAAGATATGGAGGCATCGTTCAGCCCCGCTTCCCTAAAGAGGTCGGCGGCGAAAATGAAGGCTCCGTTGAGCACGCAGAGGAAGTGCGGCCTTTTCCCCTGAAGGTCTTTTCGCAGTTCAGCGGCTATCCTTTCCACTTGCTGGCGGATTTCCTCGCTTGTAATATAAGGTACGAACGTCAGTCCGTCGACTATGACTTTGTCTTCCATTTGTCAACTACTAAGAATTAATTCTTCAAAATTACAAAATAGCCTCGTAATATGCAAGGCATATTGCGAGGCTATCCTGTTTTTTCTCGTCAAACTGAGATAAAAGCCGTAATTTAGTCGGTTTTAGAGCATACTATTAGAGTCTCTTCCGACAATTAATGGATTATGAATTTCTTTCCTCCTGCGATGTATATGCCTGAGGGAAGGTTGCGGATCTGGTCTTTGGTTGCTTTCTTCAAGACAACTATGCCGGAGACGTTGTAGACGTCGAGAAGGGCTTCGCTGTCGTTGATGACTCCGTCGACTGCGGCCTCGTATTCAGCTTCGCTGACGCATTTCAGCTCTTTGGGAGTGCCCGGCTCAACGGGAAGGAAGGCGGTGTTGGCGGGAATATATTCGAGGTCGTCGGGAGTTATGAATCCGAGCGAACCGTCGCTGCATATTCCGAGCACGCGCATCGTCTCCGCGTCAAAGCGTATGAAGTTAAGGTGAGCCTTGTTCTCTGTGCTGGAGAAATACGCTCCTTTAAGCTTGTTGCCGACGGCTTTCTTTCCCTCTCCTCCGATCTCAAGCCTGTTGTCTGAAGGCTTGTCTGACGAGCATTCAAATACGACGGGAGTGGATTTTGCCACGACTCCGCTGACTTCCTGCATCAAAGCCATCCCTGCGCCAACAGCTGTCACGGTATAGGCCTTCATTCCTTCCGAGAAGGTTGCAAACGGGAAGTCTCCGTGCATGGTGGCATAGTGCTTGCCGTTGGATTCAAGAGTAGGCAATACTCCGAAGAAATTGTCGCCCTCCGTCTCCATCGGATGAATCATCCATTTGCGGAGTTCCCCTTTGGCGCTTGTGACTGCATAAGAAAGGTCGTAGGGGAGAAGTTCGCCGTCGCCAATATATTTTTCAACGCCTTCGTAGGTGCCGGATGCATAATATAGCTTGTGTCCGTTGTGGGTGCCTGTCTCTCTCAGGTTCAGGTAATGGCCTATGATTTCATAGATGTTAGTGCCTTGTGCGGATATTGAATACTGATTTCCGTGTGGCTCGATATAGATGATCGAAGCCGGATCGGAGCAAACGGCGTTGAAGTCTTTCTGCAATTTAATGGCCTGAAGGTCGGCTGTTGTCCCGACAGCGTCGATGCTGCCCTTGTCGTCTACCATAGACGCCCATCTTTCTGTACGTTTGTTTTGCACTCGATAGTAGCCTTCGCCGGTGAAGTCGGCTTGGACGGAAACGGCGGTCAATGCCGCAATAGTGAGAATAATCGTTTTCTTCATCTTGGTTTGATAAAAATTAAGTCACACCCGGTATGGAAATTGTCCGGGTGTGACTTTTAATTAACGTGATATCCTTGCGGATATTATAATCGGCATGAATTATTCAGCGATGCAGATTGCCACACGGTTCTGAACGGGGTCAGGATACGGCTGGTCCATCTCTTCGCCCATGCTCTTGACGGTCATGCGGGAAGCGGGGATACCGTATTTTGTGCGGAGTGTCTGGGCTACGATTTCAGCACGCTTGGCGGCAAGACGAAGGTTGAGGGCTTTTGAGCCTGTGCCTTTGTCGGCATAGCCGGTGATGGTCACGTGAGCCTTGGGATGTTCGTTGAGATAATCAGCAATGGCAGTGACTTTCGTCATTTCGCTTGAGGAGATGACGGCCTTGTTGATTGTGAAGAAGACGTCGCGACGGAACACGGTCTGCTCTACGACAGGAGCGGGCACTTCCACGATTTTCTCTACGATCTTCTCGATGATCTGCGGCTCGCAGGGCACTTCCTCGATGACGCGGGTGCGTGTCTCGTATCTCGGGCCGAAAGCATATTTCACGCCAACGAGAGTGTTGAAATACCAGTCGGCGTTTCCGGCCTTCTTCGAGTTGTAGTTGTCGTTGAGGAAATTCGCATTGGCCTCAAGTCCGAGCTGAAGGCGGTCGGTCACGTTGAAGTTGACATCGAAACCGAAGCGGCCTGTCAGGCGTGTCTTGGTGCCGTCCCAGATATTGCCAAGCATGTTGTATTTGGAATAATCCGGTTTGTCGCCTTGTACGTTCTCGTATTTCGGGAAGTTGTCTCTGAACGAATCGTTAATCTGGTTGGCCTCGTTGTTTTTCCATGCGATGTTCGCACCGATACCGGCGAAAATATTCACATCGACGAGACGGTTGGGATTGTAGCCGCCGAGAAGGTTCGTCAGGCTGAACATAGCGTCCACGGAGGGGGCTACGTAAGTCCAATGCCATTTATAGCGGTTGGTGATTGTCTGATTCTCGTTCTGCAGCGCGATCTTGCTTGTCGCACGGCTTCTCCAGCTGTTGACAGAGAGACGAAGACCGAACACAGGCGAGAACTGATAACCGGCCGCGAGCTGGGCGTTAGGCCCTACGAGGATATCGAAGGGACCTTCGCCGAGAGTCTCCTGAGCACCGAACTGTGCCTGTCCAAACCAATAGGGCTTGAAGACATATTCGGTGACCTCCTCCTGTGCGGAGGCTGTGAGGCCTCCGAAAAGGATAGACGCGGTCAAAAGGATTTTATTTAATTTCATTTCTGTAATTGCTTTTGGGTTCGTGTAATTCTATTTCCGACTCGAATCATTTAACTGTGAGGTAGTAGACGCGTGTGGATGTCTTTCCGCGATAGTCGAGTGAGGAGTAAACGACCTCATATGTGTAGCCAGACTTGAAGTTCTGGATAGCCACTCTCTGCTGACGTCCGGGGAAGCGGGTGTTCAGAGTCTCTGAAGCGGCGTTTACTTTGCTTGCCTCGCCTGCTACTACACGGCCCTGTGCGTCGAATACGTTGGCAACAGCCACGTATTTCTGATATGAAGGAGCTGCGATGTCGCCGGTGTGTGATGTGGCGAAAAGTTGGATGGCGTCGCCGGTGCTCTTTGTGAAGACAGAGGGTATGTTTTTGTCTGTTGAGAGCATGTGGAGGTCGCCGTTGCTGTCTTCATAGGCCATCGAAACCTGGAGATAAGCATTGGGATTTTCGAGGAACTTGTTGATCTTGTTCGCAAGAGCGTTGTATTTTTCCAAAAGCTTATCTGCAGAGCCGAGCTTGCCGGCGAGCTGGTCATGGATCTTGTCGAGCATGTCGCTGACCTGAGTGTTGATCTGGCCCGTAATGCTGTCGAGCTGCTTGTTGACCTGCTCTACGATCTGACCTACGAGAGGATTCAGTGCATCTTCATTGCCGGTGGTCTCCACGCTGCCGTTGTCCTTGTAGCCAAGCACGATTTTGCCGTCGCTGCCTGCGGGAAGAGCGCTGGGATCAACAACGCCGGTCAGGTCAATCGTGATGGTGGTGCCTTCGATTGTGAAGTCTGCTTTGTCAAACTCAAACTTAAGGTCGTTCTTAAGCTCGTTGAAAGCATTTTCGAGGGCCTCTTTGAGAGGACTGAAAGTAGGAAGCCTATGGCTGATGTTGAGGTCGGAAAGCGACTCATAGCCGAGAGGATGCACGGCTGTAGCAGCGATCTCATATTTTGAGTATACAGCATATTCTTTGTCTACGCCGTTCTCGGTTACTGTCCAGGCTGCTTTCACGCCGTAAGCGGGGAGGAAGCCGTCCATCTGGTCTACGAGTATTCTTGCGAGGTCTGCGAGACTCTGCTTTGAAGGATTCTTGAGAGCATCCTTCATGGCGCCCTTAAGTCCTTTCTCGATTTCGATGGCAATTGAGGGAGCGTCCTCTACGTTTACGTGGGCATCAGCACGATACAGGCCGTTCTTCTCGGGAGCTTCGGCACGAGTGCCTTTGTTGAACCCGAATGACAGAAGCTCGTCGTTAGACTTGACATCAAGGCTAATTGGTGCTTCCACGCCATTGCTGTTGATAAGGGTAAGGTTGCCTCCGGAGAAGTCAACATTATTCGGATTGATTGTCAGATAAAGTTGGCCGAGGTTGTTGATGCCTTCGTCCATATATTTATCGTTGGCGCTGATTTCCAAGGTGCCGTTCTTCGGGGTCAAGCCAAAGTTGGCCACCTTAAGTACATCCTCTGCTGAACCAACCTCGATAGAAGTTGACTTGAGAGGGAATGCTACGTTGTGGTCAGTCACGCCATAATAGTTGGCAACGATGTTTGTCTGCAGGCCGATGGGGAGGTTGATAGTTCCGAACATCGGATTGTAGGTCTGGCTCAGCTCGATGCTTGTGATCAAGCTGTTGAGACGGCTTGTCAGTATGTCGATCTGTGTTTTGTTGGCAGCCACCAGCGTCTGAAGAGCAGAAATGTCGGTTTTGTTCGTTGCGATAGCCTCAAGACATTGGTTGATCTCTTCGAGGAGCTCGTTCTTGGTGTCTCCGAGAGCCTTATTGAGGGCTGCTACGGTCTGGCCGAGCTCTGCGAATTCGCCGTCCTTGAAGTTCTTAAGCTCTTCTTTTGTCACGTAATCGCTGAGTGTGTTGGCGATAATTGCAGCTACCCTTGCGTCAAGACTGCTGGCATCGTTAATTTTGAGCCAGTTCTCGATAGTGGTAAGACGTGCAGCGAGATCTTCAGGACACTTGCATTTGTTTTCCTCGATTAGCTTGAGGAGCTCAGCTCTAAGGTTTGCTTGATCTGCAAGAATCTCATTCTTGAAGTCCTCATCAGTGTCTTTGCAGGATGTGAATGTGCCGCAACCGACCGTCGTGAGGGACAGCAACAGCAAGCCATTGACTAATTTTCTATTCATTCCTTTAAGATTTGAGTTAATTTATATTATGATAATTGTTTATAGCAGTTTTGGTTTTATGTTTGCCAGAATGATAAGCAAGAGGCTACACTTCTGCCTTCATGTCTGAAAAATGGCGTTATGTTGTGTCTTGCCGACATTCTTTTTTCAAGGAAAAAGCAACCGTTTTCCCATCGAAAAATCTCTGCAAAGGTAAGAACCTTTTTTTAATCTAACAAATTTTTGATTAAAAATATTAATTAGATTAAAATTTTAACAGTTATTTGGAAGCTGAATTCCAAACTGATAAGCAATTAGTAAGTGTATTGCCATTGTCGAACTCCTTGAGTGTGTTGTTGTCATATATTTTTAATGTTAAAGCATGATGGCGGCTGTGCATCAAAGGACCATCAAAAATATTAACAAGATAAAAACAAGAAAGTTTTGATGCTTAATTCAAACTATTTTGCTAACTTTGTCGCCGAATTGAAGAAAAATTTCAACAAATTAACAGCCTAGTAAGCTTATGCCCGTCTCTGCGGGAGTCCTAAACCTGATTTTTTTATGGTAAAAAAATTGCTTTTCTTAGTGCTTGCTTCTTTGTCGGTCGGCATTCCCTGCGTTGCGCAGGAATCCTCCTGGTTCAAGCGAAATAATGTCCTCGACCATGTCGACGTGGCCTTCACTGTCGGCTCTCCCGGTCTTGGATTCGAGATATCTGCCCCTGCAACGCGTTGGGCAAACGTAAGGGCAGGCATGGACGGCATTCCTGCTTTCCATCTGCCAATGGATTTTCAGGTGGCCACCTATACTGACGGTAAGGTCAACGACAATTTCAATAAGATCAAAGACCTGGTGTATAAAATGACGGGGGAGGAGATGCGAGAGGAGGTCAGGATGATAGGCAAGCCGAAGATGCTCAATTTCAAGTTCCTTGTAGATGTCTTCCCGTTTCAGGAGAACAGACATTGGCATTTTACGGCGGGATTCTATCTTGGAAGCTCTAAAATCGGCACGGCCCTTAACGACATCGACGAGACATCATCGCTTGTGGCTATGAATATCTACAATCGGTTTTATGATCGCCTGAAGGATTATCCTTACGATGAAGAGCCGATTTTCGGCGATGTTTATCTTTCCCCCGAGACGTATGAGGAGCTTATGTCTTACGGCCATATGGGTATCCACATAGGTGATTTTAAGGACGGCACTCCTTATTATATGACTCCGGCAAAAAACGGCACTGTCAGTGCCAAGATGTTTGCCAATGCGTTCAAGCCTTATCTCGGATTCGGCTATTCAGGTGCTGTCGACAAGCAAAAGAGGCTCAATGTCGGTGTTGAAGCGGGTGTCTTGCTGTGGGGAGGCGTCCCTAATGTTGTGCTCCACGACGGGATTAGCATGACCAAGGATCTCGTCAACGTCAGGGGGAGGGTGCGCAGCTATCTCAATTTTATCAAGGCTTTGCCCGTATACCCATGCGTGAGCTTCAAGATTTCCTACAATATCCTTTGATGTAGTGAAATTTACTCACAAATTTCGGTCATAGGTGTTGCATTTTATGGATAAATTAATTAAATTTGCAGCGTAATGCGATTACATGTCTATCGCGACATGTCTATAGAATTAATGTCGAAATTTCTAAAACATTATCAAATAGAAACTTAACCTTTAATAAAATCGTAAATAACCCATTTCAAGCGGCCGCTGCCGAGATGGTATGGAGGGTCGGGTGAATTGATTAACAATTGAAATAAATGGAAGCAGAAAAGAAACCAAAGCGACCGAGAATCAGCGCGGTGCCTAATGCCACTTCTAATGAAGGCGGGGAAACTGACAATCGTTATGAAAAGGTGAACTATCCAAATGATGACAAAGCTCCCCACGGAGACGACCGCCAGATGAACCGCGGTTTTGCCGACCGTCAGGGTTATCAGCGCCCTTACGGCTATCAGCAGCGTCAAGGAGGATACAATAGAAATCCTTACGGTAATCACTATGACCGCCCCAACAACTACCGTCAGGGCGGCTACCAGCATAGACCCTTGCAGCAAGATGCATTGGGTGAAGAGAAAACTGAAGGCTCCCAGGATCAGGGCTTCCAGCAGAATCAAGAGGGTTATCAACCCCGTCAAAACAGCTACCAACCTCGCCAGAACGGCTATCAGCCCCGTCAAGGTGGTTATCAACCCCGTCAGGGCGGCTACGGCCAGAACAATCAAGGCGGCTATGGCCAAAACCGTCAAGGCGGCTACGGCCAGAACCGTCAGGGCGGTTACGGACAGAATCGTCAAGGTGGCTACGGACAGAACCGTCAAGGCGGTTACGGGCAGAATCGTCAGGGTGGCTACGGACAGAACCGTCAAGGAGGCTACGGGCAAAACCGTCAGGGCGGCTACGGACAGAACCGTCAAGGCGGTTACGGACAGAATCGTCAAGGTGGCTACGGACAGAACCGTC
Source organism: Muribaculaceae bacterium (assembly GCA_009775375.1). Taxonomy (GTDB): domain Bacteria; phylum Bacteroidota; class Bacteroidia; order Bacteroidales; family Muribaculaceae; genus Lepagella. Next base: position 22,219 of record VSPO01000023.1, read on the forward strand.
AGGGTGGTTACGGCCAGAACAATCAGGGCGGCTTCCGCAAACAGCAGAACATGAAGTTTACTCCTCGTCCGAAGCAGATAGACTATGTCATCGACGACATAGATCCCAACGAGCAGATACGCCTCAACAAGTTTATGGCCAATTCAGGCATTTGCTCGCGCAGGGAAGCCGACGAATATATCACGAAGGGCCTTGTCAAGGTCAACGGAGAGGTCGTGACAGAACTCGGAACAAAGATTTCCCGTAACGATGTCGTGGAATACGACGAGAAGGTCGTGACTCCCGAACGCAAATGCTATGTGCTTCTCAACAAGCCAAAGGATTGCGTGACTACAAGCGATGATCCCAACGGTCGCTTGACTGTGCTCGATCTCGTGAAGAATGCTTGCAGGGAGAGGATCTACCCCGTAGGGCGTCTCGACAGAAACACGACAGGCGTGCTCCTTCTGACCAATGACGGAGATCTCGCCTCCAAGCTGACCCACCCTAAATTCGTCAAAAAGAAAATCTATCACGTCTGGACCGACAAGGATATCACAGAAGATGACATGCAGCGCATTGCCGACGGCATCGAGCTTGACGATGGGGAAATCCATGCCGACGCTATCAGCTACGTCAGCGAGACCGACCGCAATCAGGCGGGGATAGAGATCCACAGCGGTCGCAACCGTATCGTGCGCAGGATCTTCGAGAGCCTTGGATATAGGGTGACGAAACTCGACCGCGTATACTTCGCCGGCCTGACCAAGAAGAACCTTCCCAGAGGTCGCTGGCGTTATCTGACCCAGGAAGAGGTCAATTTCCTCAGAATGGGCAGCTTTGAGTGATAATGTCCTCATTCAATTTTTCAAACCGTAAACAATAGGTTAAACCAACTTCATAAATGGAAGATATAAAGAGAAAGACCGTGGCATCCATTCTTTCCGACGGAGAGGGCTCCGTCGGAAAGAGGGTCGACGTCAAAGGATGGGTGCGCACCCGTAGGGGCAACAAAAATGTGCAGTTTGTGGCTCTTAACGATGGAAGCACCATCAATAATCTTCAGATTGTCTTCGACCTGTCGAAATTTTCCGACGATCAGCTGAAGCCGATCACGACGGGCTCAAGCATCCATGTGCAAGGAGAGCTCGTGGCTTCGCAGGGACAGGGACAAAGTGTAGAGGTGCTTGCTGAGGAGCTGGAGATATATGGCACGGCCCCGAATGATTATCCGCTCCAGAAGAAAGGGCATACCCTCGAATTCCTTCGGGAAAAAGCCAATCTTCGTCCGCGCACAAATACGTTTGGAGCAGTGCTCCGCATCCGCCACGCGTTGGCATATGCCATTCATAAGTTTTTCAACGACAAGGGATTCTTCTATTTCCATACTCCGCTGATCACGGCTTCCGATTGTGAGGGAGCCGGCGCGCAGTTCCAGGTCACGACGCTCAATCTCAACGACCTTCCCAAGGATGAGGCAGGCAACATCGACTATTCCGAAGATTTCTTCGGAAAAATGGCTTCGCTGACTGTGTCAGGACAATTGGAGGGAGAACTTGGCGCCACCGCTCTTGGTCTGATATATACCTTCGGACCCACGTTCCGCGCTGAAAATTCCAATACCCCGCGCCATTTGTCGGAGTTCTGGATGATTGAGCCGGAGATGGCCTTCTATGAGATCGCCGACAATATGGACCTCGCTGAGGAGTTTATCAAATATTGTATAGGATATGCCCTTGAGCATTGCAAAGACGACATCCAATTTCTCAACGATCATTTCGACAAGGATCTTGTCGACCGTCTTAAGTTTGTGATCGACAACGATTTCGTTCGCCTTCCTTATACGGAGGGAGTCAAAATCCTTGAGGAGAGCGGGAAGAAGTTTGAATTCCCTGTCTATTGGGGTGTCGACCTCGCAAGCGAGCATGAAAGATACCTCGTGGAGGAGCATTTCAAGAAGCCTGTCATCCTGACCGACTATCCCAAGGAGATTAAGGCTTTCTATATGAAGCTCAACGACGATGGCAAGACCGTGCGCGCCATGGATGTGTTGTTCCCGAAAATCGGAGAGATCATCGGTGGTAGCCAAAGGGAGGAGAACTATGAGAAGCTTCTTAACAGAATCGAGGAAATGGGTCTGACAGGAATGGACTGGTATCTTGACACCCGCAAATACGGAACTGTGCCTCATAGCGGCTTCGGTCTTGGATTCGAACGCTTGGTGCTTTTCGTGACGGGAATGCAGAATATCCGCGACGTGATTCCTTTCCCCCGCTATCCCAAAAACTGTGAATTCTGATTCTAATAGCATATAATGCTTAAGAAATCATCTATAGCAAACCGCTGCAGCGCCATGACAATTTTGATTGTCATGGCGTTGTCGTGGCTTTGCGTTTTTTCTCTAAACGCTGTCCCCTCAAGGACCTTGGCTTCGGATGCGGGCAATTATTCCCGCCCGGCGGATTCCCTGAGAGTCAGTTTCATCACGTGTTATCCCGGCCCAGAGATATATGAGCTGTATGGTCATGAGGCAATAAGAATCAGGAGCAACACGATGGACTCTGTATGGAATTTCGGAATCTTCGATTTCCGCGAACCTAATTTTGTCTATCGTTTTGTAAAAGGGGAGACGGATTACATGGTTGCCGGCTATCCCTTTGAGTGGTTTATGCCGGAATACGTGGCCAGAGGGTCAAGGGTTGTTGAACAGGAGCTGAATCTGACGCAAGCTGAGGCAATGGATATGTTGTCGAGGCTTAGAACGTTGACTTTGCCCGAGAACCGCCGCTACCGCTACAATTACGTAAAAAACAATTGTGCCACCCGCATTATCTGTCTGCTCGATTCGGTGGCGTCTGCCCGGGTTGTATATCCCGACAGCGTCCGGTATGCTACGTTTCGCGAAGAGATGAGGGCATATAATCGCAACTATCCTTGGTATCAGTTCGGAATCGACATTGCCTTGGGTTCGGGAATTGATTATCCTCTCAAGGCGAAAGAGGAGATGTTTGTGCCGGTGGAGATGCTTAGGATGACGGGCGCTGCCCGTCTTGCCGATGGCAGGCATCTGGTCGGCAGGGAAAACATTCTTTATGAAGGAAGGGGCGACATGACGCTTTCGCCGACTCCATGGTATGCCGGCCCGATGTTTTGGTCGCTGGTTATGCTTGCCGCCTCTGCTGCTTTCTTTGTCTATTCTTTATGGAGCCGGAAGATTGTCAAGACGGTCTATTCTTTATGGTATTTCCTTCAGGGTGTGGCCGGATTGCTTGTGGCTTTTCTGGTTTTCATTTCAGTGCATGAGGCCACGTCGCCCAATACGTTGATTCTTTGGCTCAACCCTTTGCAGCTCCTGATGGCGATGGCGGTTTGGTGGAAAAAAACGCGCCCGGTTGCTATTGCTATGGCCTACTATAATATGGTGGCTATGGTGTGCATGTTCGTGGTGTGGCCTTTCCAGCATCAAAGCGCCAATCCGGCGTTCTTCCCTTTGATGGGATGCAATTTGCTGATGTCGCTGGCATATGCAATAATTGCTGGCAAAGAAAGTTATATTAATAATAGGCTTGTCGATTCGGCTACATCCTCTCGGAAAAAGGCGGGTGGCTCCGCTTCCGGGAAGAGAAAGTCGCCGACTAAAAGACAGCGAAAGACAACAGCAGAATGAATCGACTGATAACAACGGTGATATGCAGTCTGGTGGGCATCAACTCGATGCTTGCCGTCGACCCGTCGCGACCTAAAATCGTGGTGGGAATCATGGTCGACCAGTTGCGCACCGATTACATAGAATCGCTTCAGAATCTTTTCGGTGAAAAAGGATTCAAGAAGCTTATGAGAGAGGGGGCATTCCTCAAAAACGTGGATTTCAAGGTCGGAGGCCTTGATCGGGCCTCCGGAACGGCCATGGTCTACACCGGGAGCTATCCGCGCCAGAACGGGGTAGCTTCCTCCATGGTCTACGACCCTTTGAGACAGACTATGGTGGCGGCTCTCAACGACCCCTCTACAATCGGAAATTTCACGACGGAGACGTTCTCTCCCGCCGGCCTGCGGTTTTCCACCGTCAGCGACGAAATTGCCATCGACGGTGCGGGGCTTGCAGCAGTCTACGCCATCTCCCCCGATCCCCAGCAGGCCATTATCATGGCCGGACATGCGGGCAACTCCGCGTTCTGGATTAATGACAACACAGGAAAATGGGCTACATCCACCTACTATAGGGAGTCGCCGAAGATTCTGACACAGAAAAACTATTCAAATTCCATAACGTCGAGAATCGACACGATGAAATGGAAGCCGGCTTTGCCGATTTCCAGCTATCCCGGACTCCCCGCCCAGAAGAGGATGCACGATTTCGAGCATAAGTTCTCCTTGGCCGACAGGGACGTCTACAAAATGTATGCCTCTTCTCCTTTGGTCAATACGGAAGTGACCGACGTTGCCATCGACTACCTGAAGGATCTGAGCATTGGTCGCAGGGGCGACGTTATAGACATGCTCAACGTGGCCTACACGGCCGCTCCCTATAAGTATGTCGGCGACGGTGATTATAGGCTTGAGCTTGAAGACAGCTACGTCCGCCTCGACGGACAGCTGTCACGCCTTTTCGACGCTATTGATAAATATGTAGGGCTTGACAATGCTGTCATCTACGTCGCTTCCACAGGGTATTATGACGATGCTGTCATTGATGATCCAAAATACAGGATTCCGACGGGCGATTTCTCAGTCAAGAGAGCTTTGTCGCTTCTTAATTCCTACCTCTCGGCCAAATATGGCAATGGTGATTACGTCGACACCTACAGCAACAACCATGTCTACCTCGACCGCAAGCAAATTGAGGAACGCAACCTCGATCTTCGCATTGTGGCTCAGGAGGCAAGGGATTTCCTTGTCAGGATGAGCGGAGTCAGCGACGCCTTCACGATGGGCGACATCATGACCTCGACGCTTCCCGGGATGGAGGCGCTCAGACTCAGCACGGACCCCAAGACCGGGGGTGACATTGTCCTTGAGTTCAATGGCGGATGGCGTGTGGTCAACGACACGAAATTTCCCGAAGAGGTAAAGGTTGTCAGGTCGGGAATGGCCCTGACGCCTGCGTTTATATTGGGTGGGGGAGTGGCTCCTCAGATTGTGGAGACCCCCGTGGATGCCACTGCGTTGGCTCCGACCATTACGCAGGTGCTTCGTATCAGATCCCCCAATGGTGCCGTAGCGAAGCCATTGCCGCTTCAAAAGAAGTGAAATCAAGAGAGCCTTTAAACAAAGGCAAACGCTATCTAAGAAGAATATCAAATCGAAATAAATATAGATCCATGGGATTCAACAGCATATTAAAGAAAATTTTCGGCGACCAAAGTGAGAGGGCCGTGCGCCCCCTTTGGCAGCGTCTTGAGAAAGAGATTAATCCGGTCAGCGAAGAGCTGAAAGGATTGAGCCACGACCAGCTGAGGGCGCGGATTGACAATATCCGCGACAGCATCCGGGGCGAGGCTAAGGAGTATAAAGACAAGATGGCGGAAGTGCGCGCCGAGCTTGAGACGCTCGACTACGACAAGCGCGAGCCGTATTGGAAGAATATCGATGAGCTTCGCGAAGAGATGTTCAAGATGTATGCCCGTCGTCTTGACGAGGTGCTTCCGGAGGTGTTCGCGGTTGTAAAGGAGACTGCTTCACGCTTTGCCAACAATGAGACAATCGAAGTGACAGCCACTCAGGCCGACCGCGAGCTTGCCGCCAAGGGAAAAGACTTCGTTTCCATCGAAGGCGACAAGGCCATCTACAAAAACAGCTGGATGGCCGGTGGCAACCTCATGAAATGGGATATGGTGCACTATGATGTGCAGCTTATCGGGGGCATGGTGCTCCATGGCATCTTGAATGGCGACAAAGCATCCAACAATATCGCGGAGATGGCCACGGGCGAGGGTAAGACCCTCGTGGCTACGCTCCCCGTTTTCCTGAATGCATTGACTGGAGAGGGTGTCCATGTCGTGACCGTCAACGACTATCTTGCCAAACGTGACTCCGAATGGATGGGCCCGCTTTATCAGTTCCACGGCCTGACCGTAGACTGTATCGACAAGACCGACCCCAATTCCGAGGAGCGGCGCGAAGCATATCGTTGCGACATCACGTTCGGCACAAACAATGAGTTCGGTTTCGACTATCTTCGCGACAATATGGCCACTCAGACTTCCGATCTCGTGCAGCGCGATGAACACTACTACGCTATTGTCGATGAGGTCGACTCCGTCCTTATCGACGACGCAAGAACCCCGCTGATTATTTCCGGTCCTGTCCCCAAGGGCGACGACCAGATGTTCAACGAGTTCAAACCCAACGTTGAGAAAGTCGTGACGGCTCAGCGTAAGTTCGTGCAGGGCTTGCTTCTTGAGGCCAAGGATAAGATTTCCGCTGCGATGAGTGGCGATGCGGAGCGTATCGCGAAATACGACAAAGGCGACGGCAAAAAGCCCCTGACAGCCGACCAGCTTCTCGAAGAGGGCGGTCTCTCGCTTTTCCGTGCTTACAAAGGTCTTCCGAAGCACAATCCTCTCATTCGCTATCTTAGCGAAGAGGGAATAAAGCAACTCCTTCTCAAGGTGGAGGCTAAATATATGGCCGACAACAATAGGGAGATGCCCAAGGCTGTGGAGCCCCTGTTCTTCGTCATTGATGAGAAAAACCATAGCATTGAGCTGACCGACAAGGGTATCGAGGTGCTGACAGGCACGACCCAAGACCCCGATTTCTTCATCCTTCCCGACATCGCCGCCCAATTGTCGGCCGTTGAGAACGAGGAGGGAACCAAGGAGGAACATCAGGAAATGAAAGACTCCCTGCTCCAGGCTTATTCCATCAAGGCTGAGCGCGTGCACACCGTCAACCAGCTCCTGAAGGCTTACACGCTCTTCGACAAGGACGTGGAATACGTCATCGACGACAATAAAATCAAGATCGTAGATGAGCAGACCGGACGTATCATGGAGGGACGTCGCTACAGCGACGGACTTCACCAGGCCATCGAGGCCAAGGAGGGCGTGAAGGTTGAGGCCGCCACTCAGACGTATGCCACAATCACGCTCCAAAACTATTTCCGTATGTATCGCAAGCTCGCCGGTATGACCGGCACGGCTATGACCGAGGCTGGCGAGTTCTACGACATTTACAAGCTGGAGGTGACCGAAATCCCGACCAACCGTCCCGTGATACGCAACGACCAGAACGACCGTGTCTACCGCACAAAGAAAGAGAAATATGCGGCCGTCATCCAGGAGGTGGAGGACATGGTGAAGGCCGGACGTCCCGTCCTTGTCGGCACCACTTCCGTCGAAATCTCCGAGTTGCTCTCCAAGATGCTACAGCTTCGCAAGATTCCCCATCAGGTGCTCAATGCGAAATACCATCAGAAGGAGGCCGACATCGTGGCCCAGGCCGGAAAGACAGGCACCGTCACCATCGCCACCAACATGGCCGGACGTGGCACCGACATCAAGCTCTCTCCGGAGGTGAAGGCCGCAGGTGGTCTTGCCATCATAGGCACGGAGCGTCATGAATCCCGCCGCGTCGACCGCCAGCTGCGCGGTCGTGCCGGACGTCAGGGCGACCCGGGTTCTTCCGTCTTCTTCGTTTCATTTGAAGACACCGTTATGCGCCTTTTCGCCAATGAAAGAATCGTGAAGACCCTCGACCGTCTTGGTTTCGAGGAGGGCGACATGATTGAAAGCAAGATGGTGACTCGCTCAATAGAGAACGCCCAGAAGCGTGTAGAGGAAAACAACTTCGGCATCCGTAAGCGCCTCGTGGAATACGACGACGTGATGAATGCCCAGAGAAAGGGTGTCTATGGCCGTCGTCAGAATGCCCTGAAGGGCGTGCGCATCGGCACGGATATCGCCAACATGATATATGAGACCGCTGCCGAGCTTGCCGGACGCCGCTATGATGGCGGGTTCAGCGAATTCGATGAGGCCGTTCGCAAAGCTTTCGCAATGGAGCTTCCCTTCACGGAGGAGGAATACGCTAAGATGGAGGTGCAGGATGTGACCGACCGTCTTGCCGAAACCGCCATGCAGACTTTCAATCGCAACAAGCAGAAGATGGTGGAGGGAGCTGCCCCCTACATCAAGGAATTTGTTGAGGAGAGAGGAGCAACGGGGCTTGTCGGAGTGCCCATCTCGGATGGCCGCCGAATGTACAATATCCGCTGCGATATCAAGGAGGCTTACGACAATAATTGCCGTGCGTTGACTAAATCATGGGAGAAGACCGTGCTTCTGTCTTCTATCGACAAGGCTTGGCAGGAACAGCTCCGTGAGATGGACGAGCTCCGCAAATCCGTGCAGAATGCTTCCTACGAGCAGAAAGACCCCTTGGTGATCTATAAGCTTGAGGCCTATGAGCTTTGGAAGAAGATGCTATGGGACATGAACTCCAAGGCTGTCGCCACCCTCATGCGCGGAAAGCTCGCCGTTCCGGATTATGCGGAGGCAAAGGCCGCTGAGGCCGCAGCGCGAGAGGCCCAGGAACAGCAGCGTCAGGCAGCAGCCGTCAGGCAGCAACCGCAGCAGGAGATCAGAAGGGAATACAGCTATGCCGGCACTCCTAATCCCTATGCAAACTATAGCACTACCCGCGACAGCTATCCCGGAGAAAGTGCACAGCGTCAGGCGGCGCAGAACGTCAACCGTCAGCCGGCTCCAAAGCAGTCCGTGAAGGCTGAGCCAAAGGTAGGACGCAATGATCCTTGTCCTTGCGGAAGCGGCAAGAAATATAAGAATTGCCACGGCAAGGGGCTCTGATTCAAATTATGCAATAAATATCAAGAAGCCAATAAAAAATCCCGCCATCGAAGGATGGCGGGATTTTTTATTGGCTTCTTTGTCTCCGGCGGATATGAATCAAAAAAATCGAAACAGGAATGCGTAGAGAATGAGGCCGAGAAAAAAGGATATCCCGACGCTCATTTTTGCGCTCCGACAATAGTCGTGCGCCTGTTTATGCTCCCCCTCTTCCCATGCCTTTTTGCTCTTCCGCGCAAAAATTATGGCGGCTATCCCCGTCGGGGGAAAGCATAGGAGAGTGACGGCTATGGCAAGCCCCATCATCGGGCGTGGCGGCTGGTCGATGTCTTGCTGCTCGTCAATCTGCTCGATCGTCGGCATTTGTTCTGGGTCGTTCATGTAGCGGGAGAAGCGCGATGGCGAAATTTGAGTGCTTTCCGTGGCCGTCGGTAGATTCTCGGCCGCAGCCTGTTGCTTGCGTTGCTCTGCCTCCACGCTCGACGGGTGCATCAGGTCGTGGATTCTGTTCCTGTACATCCTGCAGATGTCGGCCACGTCCTCAGCCTTCTCCCAATCCGCCATACCCTTACACCATACGTAGGTCTCAGGTCTGACCCCGGCCTCGGCGAGACGGTCAAGCTCATACGGCCCGCGACGTTCGCCATCTATCATTGCATAATATTTCATCCTGCTGTCTTCTATCCCAATATCGACCATGGAAATGCCGCGAATCCAAACATTGCGGCGTAGGAGATGCCTCCGATGCCTGCAAGCGCAAACGCGATGATTGTCATGATTTTTGCCAGATTATTGGCCTGATCGCCCATTTCATAGAAACCGTCGCGATAGAGGTCGTTGGCATTGCTGGCCTTGATAATGCCGACTATTCCGAAGATACACCCTATGCAAGAAAAGACGAACGCCAAGATGGTCGCCACTATTGCCCACGGTAGCCAATTGGTCCTTGCAGGTGAATAATTGTTGCCGTAATTGTTGGGATTGTTTTGATAGCCGGAATTGAATCTGCTTGAAAAATTCGGGTTCTGTCCGTATCGTGGATCGTTGCCATATTGCGGATTCTGTCCATACTGCGGATTCTGTCCGAAGTTGGGGTTTCTTCCATACTGCGGGTTCTGTCCGAAGTTGGGGTTGCTTCCATACTGCGGATTCTGTCCGAAGTTAGGGTTGCTTCCATACTGTGGATTCTGTCCGAATGGATGTTGATGGGGCGGAGGTGTTTTCCCGAAATGCCTCATGATGTCGGGCTGTGTCGAAGCCTTCTCCCAATCTGCCATTCCGTCGGTCCAAACGGGTGTCTGCGGAGTCATTCCCATAGAAATCAGTTCCCCTGCCGTATATGGGCCGACCTGTTTGTCATTGATCATCGCAAACCATCGGCGTTCCTCCTTCATATCGCTCGGTGAAGCTTCTGGAGATACTATTATTTCGGCTATCTCAGGTAAATCCGAGGCCTTGATCCAGTCCGGGAGACCTTGACGCCAAACAAGCGACTCAGGTCTGACCATGTGTTGCTGTAGTTCCTCCTTGGAAAACGGCCCGGCTTGTTGGCCATCAATTATTATAAAGTACTGGTTTTGCATATCCGATTCATATTAAAAGAAAGCTGTTAAGGCAGCTTCTTGATTATACAGTCGTAAACGTCTTCAAAATTAACAAAAAAAATCGGGCGAAAGATTCAAAATAATAAAAATCGACAAAAAGTTGGGAATTTTTTTGGATGAAAGCGAAAGAATGCTTAATTTTGCACTGCAAACGCGGTAGTAGCTCAGTTGGTAGAGCATCAGCTTCCCAAGCTGAGGGTCACGAGTTCGAGCCTCGCCTACCGCTCATCGCGGAGTCCCGGAAGGTGGAGCTATTGCTCCACCTTCGTCATTATATCCCCTCCATCATAGATCGCACGTCTTCAGCCCCCGCCTACCGTCCCTTCCCCGTCCGTTATGGAGCGCATGGCTTCCAGCCTCCGCCTACCGTCCTTTCCGAGCCAAATCATGTAGATTGGGCCTCCAAGCCTTCGAGAGCCGAGTCCAAGCCGAGTACGAATTTTTATTAGATCGAGAAGGACAGATTCATCCTCAACCTCAACGACGGCAACCTCAACAACTGGTTTCAATCCACGCGCCCACATAGGGCGCGACGTTAAAAGGGGTTTATGGTGCCCAGAACAGGCACGTTTCAATCCACGCATCCACATGGGGCGCGACTAGATATTGAGGTTGGCAATAACATGCCCGTTCGGTTTCAATCCACGCGCCCACATGGGGCGCGACGAGGGCGGCAAAGTGCTGGTAGTGGCACCTACCGTTTCAATCCACGCGCCCACATGGGGCGCGACCAGCATACGCGCCGGGCTTCTGCAACCTCTACAGCCGTTTCAATCCACGCGCCCACATGGGGCGCGACCGTGGCAGCCTTATTTGCTTTGAAGACTGCAAGTTATGAGTGTATTTTCGCGAAAGTGCATATTCGATAGACTCAAGACAATATTATATTAAATAAATAAGTAATTCAGAAAAATAAATGAACATATCAGGCTCTTTTGGAGAAGTTGATAAAGTGGGATTTACCCAGCC
>VSPO01000230.1 GCA_009775375.1 Muribaculaceae bacterium
TCTCTAAGAGAAATAATAAATTTTTTGGCAATATTATCCCAGTTGTAAGTTTTCTTAATTTCTTCTGAGATATTTTTAAGTTCAGACATATTATTAGAGGACGAAAGCTGTCTGATGATTCTATCATCAAGTTTTTCTTCATCCATAAAATCAATTAAATTTTCTCCAAACATTTTAAAATCAGACATGGCAGTGGTATTATTACATATCACCGGAATACAAGCCGCACCAGCTTCAATAGGAGGTATTCCGAATCCTTCTGCCAAAGTAGGGTATAGAAATAGGGAAGCATATTTATACCAAAGTTTAAGATTTTCAAATGAAACTTGGGGAATAAATAATATATGGTCTTTTATAAATTTTGGTAAATTTTCTATTGTTTTATGAAGTTCCTCTGTGAAAACGGTTTCTCTCCCTATAAATACTAATTTATATCCCTTTTCAAATAAATTAGTTCGGACAAAGGAATGTACAGCTGTAATATGATTTTTTCTGGGTTCAATTCTACTTACATATAAAACATACTTATCAGGGAAAGATGAAGGTTTATCTCCTTCGATTGAGTAAAAATCATCTGACACCGCATTGGGAGTGATTATTATGCCATTACTGTTTATCTTGTAATGGTGGGAAATTTGAATTCTGGAATACTCCGAAACGGTACAAAGCAAATCGGCTCTTTTGGCCGATAATTCAAAGGAAATTCCTTTAAAAAAACGATATGAGAAAGGAAAATATTCTGGAAAATCTATAAAGAGAATATCATGTAATGTCACAATAGTCTTGCAATTCTTGATAATTGGAGAGACATACTGATAATGTGCGACATCAATTTTATATTTCTTTACAATTCTCGGAATCTCGAAAAGAAGACGATATATTCTATTTTTTGATGTAAGAGGTATGTATTTTATTTTATCTGACTCTCCAAATATTGCTTTGATTTTATCAATGTCTTTGGCTACGAAATAGAATTCAATTTCAGAAGATAATCTGATTACACTCCTGTAGAGTCCTTCAATATAAGTAGTTATACCTTGACTTATATTGAAGTCAAAGCCATGACAATCAACTAATAATTTCATTTTGATACTTTTAGGAAAACACTTCCTGTTTAAATAATAAATTCCATGCCATGAAAAGACAAAATAATGTTATCACAACTTTCCCTTTTATCATGGAATTTTTATTAAACCAAAAAAGAGATGTTGGGACTAATAAAATATATGGAACAGAAAGAAGTTCAAACACACGCTCCGATACTATCGGAAGACCGATCCCATAGAAATATAATCCAATGAAACATGATTTTAAACAAACTAATGAGTAAGGGGAAATTGAAATCAGTTTTTTCCTGTAACATAAAGCAAATAAACAGAATATCGCAGGAATTAATACATATCGAGAATACATTGTCATCCTTGGCAATTCATTCAAGACGTTAGGATCCGATCTTCCTATTCGATCTGCCAATGATGAGGGAAATAGGGCTATTATCTTAAATATAAGTGAAAAAATGGGATAATTTACAATATTAATAATAAATATTAAACTATACATTCCAATCCAAATCCAAGGTCTTATTGTATCCTTTTTAAGAAGGAATAGAAATCCAAAAATTAAAGCTGAATTATGAAATGCGATGGCGATTATCCAAACGGAAACTGCACACCAATATTTTTTTTGTACGACAAAAGGAATCATCAAAAGCAATAGTGCTGCTGCGACAGCCGCACGTATTTGAATTAGATCATGCAAAATAAATGAAAACGACATCCATACACATATCGAATATATGATATTTATAGAAAATCTATATATAGCATATAATTTTATAGAAATTCCAAGTATGGCATAAATAAAGAATACGGTCAAATAATTTCCCCCAAATAAATAGGTATATTCAGAGATCTTGAAAAAACTTGCTTCAGCATCTCCTTTATAGCTATTGGGATAGATTATATATTGTAAGTATAAATCAAAATCCGGATTAATAGTTCCATCTCTGAATGTTTCCACTATAACAAGAAACAAGCATAATATAATCCCTAATGTATAAGTATGTTTTGTGTTAATCTTGATCATTGCAGTATTCCATGCAATAATCAAAGATACAATAACAATTACACCAACAGTAATCAGTCCGAACATTGAAATTTGTCCAATGATTTCTTAATATTTTCAAGATATCCAAATCCATTCCTTGAATCAGGCTCCAAATATCCTCCTTCGGCCCACTCATTCCAGGCGAAAACAAATATCATATCAGTATCATATTCCTTATCTGATTTCTTAAGCAATTCATAGAAGTATTTTCCGAATTTATCCGGGTCTGCTCCATCATATAAATATCCGTTTGCTTTATGTCTAGGGGTATTGTCCCAATCTGTAAAAGCACATGGTATCATCTTACGTGATACCGGTTTATGTGAAATAATACTCCTCCAGCAGACATCATAATCAAGTCTTCTGACCTCTTTATGATTATAACCTCTGAAATCTAGACTTCTTTTTATACCTAATGCTTTCTTAATCTTACGGACGATTTTTACCAGTCTAAAGGAAATTTGCTGAGGCTCTTTTTGAGACTGAGTCAGAAGATTTATATATTGAGGATTCATTTCAATCCCATAGGAAAACTTCGACTTATCCCAATTGCCATCGTAAGAAGATGCGGCACTTTGATAAATATAAGTCAATCCATCAAATCCATTTTCTTTAGCTATTTCAGTCCATTTATCTAAAAGCTTATTTAACTTTGAGATAAGATTAGGAATATAAATGATTAAAATTGGCTTATTATTTTCCTTCATATATCGTGGATCCTTAAAGAATTTCAACATATAGTTGAAATGATTCACCCAGTCATTTTCATCATCAAAATCATGGGCAATAAGGGTTCTTGGCGCACAATCCTTACATTTCCAAGCATCAGTCCAATCATGATTTGCCCAAGAAATGCAGTAGTTGATATCTATGTCTGGATTAGCAAGAAGCATTTCCATTGGTTTTTCAAGCAATTTATGTCCATTAAACCAATAATGATACATTGCAAAACCATAAATTCCATAATCTTTAGCCGTCTTACACTGCCATTTCAGAGTTTCTACGTCTGACAAATCATAATAATTGTCATTCAACGGAACTCTCGGTTGATTATGTCCGTTAAACAATGGTTTTGCATTCTTGACATTTATCCATTCCGTAAACCCCTTTCCCCACCATTCGTCATTTTCTGGTATGGTATGGAATTGTGGGAGATAGAGAGGTATGACTTTATATATCTTCTTCATGACATTTTATTATTTTCGCGGGGACTCCGCCTGAAATAGAATAAGGTGGTATATCTTTACAAACTACCGAATTTGCACCAATTACTGCACCTTCACCAATTGTCACATTCCCAAGAACAACCACATTCTCACCCAACCAAACATTTCTGCCAATTATAATTTTTCCTTTGCTGACGATTGGTCTTTCAATGGGAGGCAACCTTAAATCTTGTTTATTCCGAGTATATCCATGTGAATTGTCGTTTATCATTACATTTCTACCAATCAGTACTCCATCCTGTATTTCGATACTATTACAACTTGAGATATTTACATTCAAACCAATATTAACGTTATTCCCAATATTGATGCATCCGTATTTTTTATTTTCGTCTTGAAATATCCTAATTAATGCCCCTCTCTCAATTTTCGTATTATTCCCAATAACAACATGTTCTAGGTTTCGATATGCTTTTAACCTATATATGACAGAATCCTTTCCAAATGCTTTAAATCTATTTGAATATAAACCGTTATAATATCCGCATAAAATCAATCTGAAGAGGGTTGCAACCTTACTATTAATCAATAAACTTATAATCAAACCAACTGCATAAGTCGGAAATGAAACAATACGGGAAATTATTTGATATCTATGATTTCTCATGAAAAACTAAATCTAACGTTATGCGTATGTATGTTTTCCTTGTTTGGAAGGCATTCCCAATTACCGTATAACTTGGTAAGATACGCCTCTACATTATTAGGACACATAAATGAGTGACCTTCAAATTCAATTTGTGTTAAAGGAAATACTGTATTCTTGTATTGTTCTTTTAAGAACCCCGCACCTAATCCAGAACTGATTTTTTCACTTTTATCTTTCTTGAATATACTGAGGATTGGATGCATGATATTTGTAAGAATAGAATAATTTAATGGAACTATTGGTCTAAGAAACTTTAGTTTATGTCTACCCATAAGAGGGGCTGTCACGAATAGATTGTATATTTTACTTGAAAGCTTTAAAACATTATGGGGAATACCTTCCTCAATAATGAATATATCAACCTGAAAGCCTTTATATTTTATAATACTTTGATAATACTGATCAATAATGTATTCACTTTTAGTGTCTCTTAAAGTCATCCACGATGGATGAAAATAGTTTGAATCTGTATCATGATTTTGTAAAGCGATATGATCTTCCCATATTTTGGAACCCATAATGGTTTTTAATTTATCAGCATCTTTTTTCATCATACAGACATCAACGTCGTCGTCCCAAGGAATAAAACCTCCATGTCTTGCAGCCCCAATTAAAGTTCCTGAATCAAGCCAATACTCAAGACCATTCTTTTTACAGATGTCATCAAGAAACTTAAGAAGGCCAAGCATTCTAAGTTGTGCTTCTCTGAGGTCAGAGCCGTCTGGGTTGAAGCGAGCACGAAGCTCCGCCTGTAGTTTTGGGTCTATCATTATATAGTGTTTTTAAACGATAAAGAATTATTATTAACCAAGTTAAGACACAGGACCATTTGTCAGGGTCTGTGTGGAAGATGGAGTTATCGATAGTGGTGCTGTGGGTTCCTGCATTCCTTCCGTGGGAACATAGTTGTATGGAATTGTGCGTGTTTCTTTGAAACTGGGATCGATTACGAGACACATGAAACTTTCGAGGGTGAAACGACGGTAGAATTTCATGAACGCCATGAAGAACGTATAGGTAATGGCAATGCACATTGCAACCATCAGAACCAAATGCCAATCAATCTCGGCTATAGATGAGAAATCCGGCAAAACATATCGTATCACAATCCATAGTGTAGCACAATCGGCTATGAAGGTCATTGCTCTAAGAAATCCATATAAAGCCACATAGTTATCCATTTTCTGAACATGGTTGGGCTGACGTTCATATTCGTAATGATATATTACGCGATGAAAATCGTCGCCTTCGTGAATGGTTATATGAAGTGATTCTGCCAATTTATTCTTGTTGGCATCGATTGTTTCTCTCAGTGTTTTATCAAGCGGTTTTACGAAAAAGCTTTTCATCCCAAGCACCTTACCAAACACGAGACTACATAGGGAGATTGGCAGAAGGAATAATCCAATGAAGATTCTCCATGCGAATTCAATAAATTCTTTCCAACATGTCGGCTGAATTCCATCGCAACATTCGTTCACCTTCCAGTAATGGAGTGATGGCACAGGCCCCAACAGGAATTCGGAAGGATAACCATATGTCCATATGGCAAACTTTTCAACAGTCACTGAAGAAAGATATGCGACTATATGACCCACGACATATGCGACAATAGTCCATATGACCGTCTCCTCAAGAAAGAAAAGAGTGCCGGACACTGCACTTGCGCCATTTGTCTGTTCCGGCCTGACGCCTTTCAGGAATTCCCCTATACTTTTATAAATCTGGGTTACTGAATGCACTTCGTTCAATTCCACAAAGAAACATAAAAGTATCAAAGACAATGCTCCCGGGAAAACGTATCCAAGGAAATCATATAACGAGAATGGATTCTGTCGCACGAACTTTCAAAAGCAATTTATCTGCCGTAAGCTTGAAATATAATTCCCAACTTACGTTCTATGGATTAGTCTTTCAATGAGCAATAGTGACTCTTTCATGGCTTTGTAGTGAAAGAGGAAACAGATTGAGATATATACAGCAAGAAATGCGATTGCTCCCATTATGAAGGAACCGACATAGAACAAACATGCATATCCTATTGCAAAGGCTATCGTGGTTGCAATCGTAATTGGCAACAGACATTTAGTCTGCAACCTCAATTTCATTCCAACATTGCGCGCTGCCAGGTATGCATTGACAGCATATATGTTGAAGTTGCTTAAAACCATTCCCCAAAGTATTCCATACATGCCGAAAACCATCCCGACAAGGAGCGCGAGGATCAGAAATCCCCATTTATAGAAACTCCAAAAGAATAGTTGCTTGCTTTTGCCAACAGCCGCGACAGCATAAAAGTTGACGTTTTGAAGACAAATGAAGAATCCGCCCACGCACAATACTTGAAAATAGGGAACAGATGGCAACCATTTTTCTCCATACAGGAACTGAATCAATGGCTCTCCAATAAGAATCAGCATTGACAATATTGGGAAAATCAAGAATGAAATTACCCTTATGTTCATTGACAATATCTCAATCAAACGTTGCTTGTCATCTTGAATTGAAGAATAGACAGGATACATAACCTGTACAATTACCTGAGGGATTGAATAGCATGCAATTTGATCTAACTTGTAAGCCTGAGAAAAATACCCCATTTCGGTAGCGGAGAATTTCCTTCCGATTATTATTCCTTGCAGGTTCTTACAAATCTCTTGCAATAGCCCGGCAGCAAGTATAAATCCACCAAAACCAAATAATTCCTTCATTGACGCTAACGAGAAGCAAATAGAAGGAAGCCAATGAGTGATCAGCCATAATGTAAGGACTGATGTAAGACCTGAAACAATCTGCATGGCAACAAGACTCCATACGCCAAATCCATAATAAGCCAAGGTAATGGCGACCACTGCACCTATCACGTAAGAGCTTAATTCCATGATGGCAATCAGTTTGAATGCCAATTGTTTCTGAAGACGATTCTTCTGTATGCCAAAAACTGAATTGATTATCAATGACAGACCCATTACCCTTAGCACATCAGACAGGATTGGCATTGAAAAGAATTCGGATATAACCGGAGCGCAAATAAACAGTATTAGATATAGGACCGATGAAAAGCCGATATTCCAAAAAAGGATGGTCGAATAATCGGTTTGTGTAGGTTCTTTTTTCTGGATAAGCGCAGAACCAAACCCCCCGTCGATTAATACCTGAGAAACGGCTATGAATATTGCAAGCATACCCACTGCTCCGAAATCCTGAGGCAACAGCAATCGGGCAAGGATGAGATTTACCACGAATTGAAGCACCATAATCCCGAAACGGTCTATGGATGCCCAAATAGCTCCTGTGGTAGCCTTATGTCCTAATGATTCAGCCAAATTGATTAGCCATTAAAGAGAGTTATACCCAGAATCTTTTTTGGGGGTAAGACATAGGAATCTGGGGACAGTTATCCCCTATTTTTTCAACAATTTTCATTGCCCAGTATATGTCTGTGATGGCGATACCTCCGTTATAGACAAGTATTCTTTCAAAATCATTTTCTCTTCCTTTGGCACGATTATTTGCAAAATCTGTTATTCTGGCCATCCTGCCTTTAAATTGGTCATAATAACGATACTTTTTTACATGATCGATATCATCAACAATGACTTTTTCAAACTCTAGATCACAATTTTGAAACCCAGCTGTATGTACTGGTATTATGGTACATCCCGTTGGATACGTGTCCACAGGAGCAAGCTCTTTATGTGCAAAACTTACACAGGAAACTATTATATCTGCATTAAATAAATCTTGAATACTATCACAAATTTCAAAGTTTAAAAGCTTGTTATTTTTAAACTCCTCAATGAACATTTCAGCTTGATCTTTATATTTTAACACTTTTACAGTCATTGGATGACGTAATTGGTCACCATAAAAAAGCATAAAAGTCCGTGCCGTCAACCCAAGGCCATATAAGGCCAATGTTTGAGAACCTTCACGAGCGAAATTGATTGCATTGTAGGCAGCACAAGCACCTGTCCGCATTGTTGTAATGAATGTACCATCAAGAACTGCAACCAGACCGTGTTCTGTTAGACTCTGAAGCATTATATTAGAATTCCTTGCAGGAATGCCATTGGCATCATCTACATTTCTACTTATAAACTTCACTCCAGCGATATTATATTTGGGCAAGACGCATGGCATTGTCATAAATCTTCCAGAATCACCTTGCCATATACTAATTTTCGCAGCCAACAAGAATTCATCTTGCTCTAACCAAACCTTAGAAGTCCATTCATACATCTCAGATAATAGGATGTTTAGATTTTTAATTGCGTTAAAATCTATTATTTTCATAACAATCAATTTAGATTTTTACTTGTGCTGAATTTTTATATTTTAGAGGGAATGAGACTATCTTTTCCCTCCATTTGCAATTAAGAGGAGGGCTTTGGTGAGGAGGGCGTTGTCGTGGCGGTCGCGGATGGCGATGCGGACGTATTGGCGGCCGTCCTTGCCGAATCCTTTTTTTGTGGTGCAGTCCTTTATCAGTATGTCGTGGTCTGTCAG
Source organism: Muribaculaceae bacterium (assembly GCA_009775375.1). GTDB lineage: Bacteria > Bacteroidota > Bacteroidia > Bacteroidales > Muribaculaceae > Lepagella. The sequence goes on from VSPO01000230.1 coordinate 8,491, forward strand.
GAGCCTGAGGGTGAGGTCATGGGAGCTGACCCCGTCTGTCAGTTCGCAGAGGAAATAGTTTGCCTGCGACGGGATGACACGAAGGAATGGGATTCCGCTGAGTTCTTTCCGGAATATCTCCCGCTCAGCCCTGAATTTGTCGCATGCCCTTGCATAGTCCTTTTCATATTTCCCATAGATCTGCATGTAGAATTCTCCGAAGGAGTTGATGTTCCATATCGCCACGTCCTTTTTCATCCTTTTTATCAAGCCCTCATTGGAGGAGGCAAGAATGCCAAGACGGAGACCGGGAACACCATAGGATTTGGATATGCTTTTCATCACGCACAGATGCGGGTATGTCTCCAGCAGGTCATTGCGCAGGAGGGTATCGTCAAATCCATTGTCGGAGAAATCGACAAACGACTCATCTATTATCAGTTGAATGCCTTTCTGTGCGATCCACTCCGCAAGGGAAATCAAATCCCCATAGGGGATGAAATTGCCGGAGGGATTGTCGGGGTTCACGATAAGCAGAGAGCTGATGTCCTTGTCACTGAAGAAGTTTATAAGGTCGGACGCGGTATATGAGAAATCCGGGTTCTCGGGATGAAACTTCACGATGGAGTCATCGTCATGCCTGTTGGGGTATTCCTCGAATGTGGGATAGATAACGCCTATTTTGCCTTGATGATTTTCCATAAGGCTTTTTATAAGTTCGGCTGCACCGTTGCCCACAACCACGTATTTCTGCTTGATTCCGAAATACTTTCCCGCAAGGAGGGAATTGACACCCATTCCGGAGGGATATTCGCGAAGGAGGGTCTCAAAGTTGGCTTTCATCTCGTCAATCATTCTTCTTCGGGGGAAGTAGGGGTTGACAAGATAGCAGAAATCAAGCAGTTTGGGATAACGCCAATAGCCGCCATAGCTTTGCTGGATCTTTTTCAGCTTCTCCTCAGGGGTGGCGAATATTGTCTCAGCAATACGGAGATCCTGCACATCGTCGATCTCATACCAGAAGCCATCGATCGGAAGTGCCTTGATTCCACATTTGTCTATCAGCGTGATAACGCGAAGCACTTGCTCGTAATACTCGTTTTCACCGAGCACCTTGATATAGGCATCAAGGAACGGGAGATAGTGATTGACAATGAAATCACGGCTGAACTTGTAGATATTGACAGTCTTGTAGTAGAAATCGGTGTCGCTATACTTGAAGGCGGCTTTCGGTATGAAATTCACTATGTTGCGGTCATCATCAATCCTTACCATCGTACCGTCCATCCACGTTTCATATTTTGATACGAGCGCGACGTTGTCATCCTTGCTGTTTACGGCAGCTTCGAGAATCGCGTCCTCGTAAATGAGGTCGGATTCAAGCAGTAGGGTGTCTTCCTCAGCCATGAATCCCCGTGCAAGCCATAGGGAGTAGATATTGTTGGTCTTGTCATAGACACTGTTCTCTACGAATTCAATCTTGCTTGAGGGATATTTCTTTGTCAAATAGCTTTTTAGTTTATCGCCTTCATAACCAATAACTATTACTATTCTGCTGAGGTCGAGATTCGACAACTGGCCGAGCATACGGTCGATCAGGCGGACACCGTTCACTTCGAGCATACACTTCGTGTTGTCGGAGGTGAACTCGCCAAGGCGCCGGCCCATGCCGGCGGCTAAGATAATGGCTTGCATGATTATTGAGTAATTGTGGGGATATTGTTTAGCGCGGATGAGAGTCGCAAGTATATATTATGCTCATCGAATTGCCCTACGGTGAGCGCGGACTGAGCACTGCGCAGGCCGGAGGCCGTGCGCTCCATGCCGGACTCGGCGCGGACTCGTTTGGACTGGGATGGATATATAAGAACGTAAGGTCATAAAATCATAAAATTTTGGTTTTTTTGATTTTATGTCGTTTTGTATCAATTGTGAGGAAGTTAGTTCGGACTGAGCACCGCAGGCCGGGGACGTCCTGCGCTCCATGCTGGACGGGGTACTGACTCGGTGGGTTCAGAAGATGTCGGAATGGGTGCCGGTGTCAATAAGAAGAAGGGTAAGGTTGGAGTCATCTTGTTCTCATACCAAAAGCCAATCCGGCTGGATATGGCATTCCCAGGCATAGTTGAATTTTGAATTGAGTTTATGAGGCTTATATTCAGGCGGCAGCTTGCCATTTTGTATAAGAATGGCTATGACCTCATCGAAGGCCTTGAGGTCAAGGCCTCGTTTTAGGCATCGTTTGAATGCCTTCTTGAAGGCATTGGTGCGCGTGACGGTATACATCAGCTCAGAAGATCGGCCATCAGCTCGTCTACAGTGTGGAACGGACCTGCAACTTTGCCTTGCGCAGCCTCTTCAAGCGATTTCTCGATATGCGATTTCTTCTTTTTGACAGGACGGATAGAAGCTCCGTCGAATGCCTTTAGAAGTTTCTTTATAAGGAGATAGTCCTCTTCAGAACGAAGGGTTATCGAATATTCTGCCATATCTTATACGATTTTGATATGCAAATATAGCCATTTAGATGGGAAATCCCTTAAAAATCAGTCCGGATTTATGTTAATAAAATCTAAACACCGGAATCGGGAATATTTCTTCATTCTTTCCGCGACAGCGGACTGGATACAAGATGACATAAGGTCATAAAATCATAAAATTTTGTTGTTTCTGATTTTATGTCGTTTTGTATCCTTTATGGTGGAAGTTAGTTCGGACTTGAGCACTGCAGGCCGGGGACGTCCTGCGCTCCATGCTGGACTCGGCGCGGACTCGTTTGGACTCGGATGGATACAGAATGACAAAATATCATAAAATCATAGAATTTGTTATTTCTGATTTTATGCCATTTTGTATCGGCTTGTGAGGAAGTTAGTTCGGACTGAGCCCCGCAGGCCGGGACGTCCTGCGCTCCATGCTGGACGGGGTGCGCTTTGCGCAAAGTGTTAAGGAGTAGGGATTAAGGATGAGGGAGTTGGTCGTGAGGTTACGTCAATCGTCAGAAATTTCGTTAAGGTATTCTTCTACTTCTTTGCGAAGTTTTCCTATCTCGGATTCGATGATCTCTTTTACGATCCTTGGATTGATTTGATAATAACCGTGCACCATCAGATGGCGCATCCCAATTATCGAACGCCAGTCTGTAGCTGGGTGTGTGTCTACGAACTCATGAGTGAGCTTGTAGGCAGCTTCGCCTATGATTTCAAGATTCTTGACAAGACCGAAATAATCCATTCGCTTGTCATCCAAATCAGGGATGACTCCGTCTGGGAAATAATCAGTTATCCGGTCGCAAGCCTCGATTATATGGATTAATCGCAGTCTGTCTCTAATGGGCTCTCTCATAAATCAGGATTTCTTCATTGGCAACATCGACGGATATGTGAGGGTCAAGCATGGCTTTCTCGACGAGGTCGATTTTTCGTCCGCATAGTCTCTGGAGGTCGTCTATCATTCTGAAATACAATAGCCCTATTCGGGTCTGTGGTGAGAATTCCACCATGATGTCGATATCGCTGTCGGGTCGGTGGGTGCCACGGGAGTAAGAACCGAAAATCCAGGCCTTCAGCACGGGCTGGGTTTTCAGATATCCAACAATTTTATTGATCACGTTCGCATCCATAACTGTTCTTTTGCGCAAATATAGGCAATCTTTTTTAATTGACAATGAAGCAAAATGACTTTTAGTTCATTTCAAATAGAATTGCTTGGATTCGGCGCGGACTGAGCACCGCAGGCCGGGACGTCCTGCGCTCCATGCTGGACTCGGTGCAGACTCGTTTGGACTATTGGGGGATGGAGCGGATGCGACGGTCTATGTCGGCGAGACGCCGGCGGCAGTCCGCGAGATTTCTTTTTGTGTCGTAGTATCTGTCGATTATCACTGCTGCTTCTTCGTCATTTGCTCCTCCGGAATCGGAACTTTGACTGAGTCTCGGAATCTTGTCGAGAAGGCGTGTGTATTCCTCCATGTATTTGTCTATGTCAGCCCTTAGCTCTTCCCTGTCTTTTTCGATTTGCTTGAATTCTCGGATTTGTCTTTCCAGCTCTTCCGTCTTTGCGCGTTGCCTCTCACTTTCAAGAATGCCCTGCGCCATAGTCTCGAGCATAGACATGGCCTCCGCCACGTCGGGGGTATCTCCGTCAATCAGCGACATGTGGGTCAAGGAGGCTATAAACCTGTCGGGATTTACGGTGCTGCCCTGATTTTTCTGCATATCTTTCAGGACTCTCTCTATCTCTTCCCTATACTCTTCGATGAATGTCGGATAGAAGCGACGAGGGGAGATCGCGCGCGTGGAAAGAAAGGACCTTATCGAGATCCCTTTCGGCATTGCCTTCCGCTTATAATCGCCCAGGACGCTGCGGAATGCGAAAGGAGAGAGGGGCTTCTTGTCTTTATTCATAGTTCGTATGTTGCAGGTTGGAGGTTGGAGGTGTAGGGGTTAAATTGCGTCTTTATCCGGTTGTCCGTTTTTCAGTATTCGTAAGTCGCAATTATAATTTTTCCGGAAACGAATCTTCGCACGTTCCATTATACTTTTAGCCGCGCTGGCAGGGCCACATCCTCCCGTCACGATTCTTGCTCTCACCATGTCTTTTTTTGACGGTAGCGGTCTGAATAGATTGTTTGCCAAGGTGTTTTCCAGCTGGTCAATGGCATGGGCTATGTCTTTACCTTTCAGTTCGACAAAAACTGTGGTCCCACGGTCGTCTCCATGTAACGCAATAACGAGCTTGTCGCATTTGGCGCCATCCTTTATCGCATGGCCGTCAATCTGAAAGGATGCCGAAATGTTGGGTCGAGCCACTTGCACCGAATATTTTTTTCCTTTTTCTCCTACAGATATTACGGTTCTTTCAAGCCACGGCTGTTCCGGCTCAAATCCCTTGGACTCAAATCTGTCCTTGCATGATTTTGCGTAATTGTCAGCCATAGATGATCTCATTTAGACAGGAAATCTGATCGTCGAATGTATCGGAGATGGAGTCAAGCCATGTGCCGTCGATGAGAAGTGTCTCTGGGTCAATTAGGCTCCTGACAACTCCATCATTCACCTCCCAGGCCGTCACGTCTTCTACCGGGAGCGGGTTGACCGTTCCGAGGCAGGATACCGTGGCTTCGCGATCCACTTTCTGTGCACGCGCCGCAAGCATCCTGAGATTGATGGATGTCAGTATGTAAGGGCTGTGCGTGGCCAGCGAGAGATTGAAGTCTGCGTTGGCAGTGTTGTTCATCATAAAAAGTATATGGTCGATCAGTCCTTTTTGGTTCTCAGGGAATAGCGACAATTCCGGTTCCTCGATATGCAGGCTTATTCTCTTATAGGGAAAGTCGCCTACATTATATGTGGTCTTGAAATCGCTGAGACGGTCGTTGGCGGCAAGATACCCGAAGATGGTGGAATTCATCACTTGTATGAGATCATAATGTCTCGCGAAATACTCAAGAATCATATGCAGGCCGACACTGTTCTGAATTCCCGAAGAGGAGGCGGAAAGGGGGATCGAATAATTGCCTGCTGACTGACCGGCAGGGCTTATGAACACTCTCTTTCCGGAGGCCGTTTTTCTGACGTCTATCTTGACGCCGAGATAGTCCATGGCCGATGAGTCGATATTTCCCAACGCCAGCTGGAAATTGCGGAAGGTCTCGTCAAGATAGAACATTCCATGTCGTATGGCGACATTGCCGACGCTAAGATCTGGGAGCAGGCCTCTTTTATCGGATATATAGGCCACTTTCTCCAGGGCCAGTTCATCGGCAGGGATTGTCGTTCTTGGAAAGACAAAAGAGTCACCCTCCAGCCTTAGGGAGAAACTACCATGAGCGTACTCCACCAGACTGTGCTTCGCAATGAATGCGTCAAGTCCGTTCTTCTTCAATATCACTTCTGAACGGAGACGGAACGGGGAAGAGGACACGCCTGAAAGTTTAAGATAGGAGCGGACACAATACATCTTATAAATCCATCTACACATGGCGAGGATTTTCATGATGGTGCTTTTGCCGGATCCTGAGACTCCGATTAAGACATTCACCTTTCCTACTTCCGGGATCTCCACATCCTTCAGGGCACCGAAATTCTGGATCCTTAGACTCTCCTTTTTCATATGCTACATACGAGAGGCGACTGTTGCCTCATTCGCTGACAAAGTTAACACAAATGTCGCATATCTGCAAATAAGTCATTTAAGTTTCTGATGGATCAGAAATTTAAAAAGTAGTAAGTATGAAGTATAAGGTATCCCCATGCTGGACTCGGTGCGGACTCGGATGGTTGGACTCGGATGGATACAGGAGGACATAATATCATAAAATCATAAAATTTTGTTATCTATGATTTTATGTCGTTATGTATCTGCTCAGTCTGGACTCGGCGCGGACTCGTTTGGACTGGGATGGATACATAAGGACATAAGGTCATAAAATCATAATTTTTTGTTATTTCTGATTTTATGTCGTTATGTATCTGCTCAGTCTGGACTCGGCGGCGGATTGGAGGTCGGTGTATTCGATTAGGAGCTCGCGCTCGGTGATGTCGCGGTAGGGGGTGTAGCTGGCG
>VSPO01000231.1 GCA_009775375.1 Muribaculaceae bacterium
AACTCTACGCCTAAAAATTTAACACTTCTAATTGCCCAATTTAACATATGCACCGTGCTTTCGGCTTGACCCCTTTTTCTTGCGAAGCGGCTATCTTTTCATCCGTTATCAGACATAGATTGCGTTCCCCTACCATGGTCCAATAATTTCCGTCGGGACGGAGTTTACAGGCGTACAAATTGGCATGATAGGGTACATCTTTCTCAAGGTCATTTAGTTCAAAAGTAAATATTTTCTTGGAGTAAGGAGGAATTGGTTCACCTATAAAAGCATGCGCAGATGGGTTTGATTCTCCGGGTTTATAGATGTATAGTCCGAATCCGTGTTCAACCGCCTTATAAGAATCGTTCTCAATTTCCATGATTACTATGGCTTTGGATTCCGAGACGGCTATTTGCTCATAGGAATTGACCGACAGATTGAATTTGTTGATGTCGTCATTGCCGAATTCCGAAGCGTTGAACTCTATAAGATTGCTTGAACCGGCTTTTTCATAATTGTAGAGGCATATCAGGAAGTTCTCATTGCTTTCGATGTTGTCAAAGTTGAACTCGATTTCTGTTTGTTCTGATGGATTCAGTTTTACGTTTTGGCTGTCGCTCGATACTTCTTTCCATTCCCCGTCGGCTTTTTTAAAAGCGCGGGCAATTATGTCGCGGTCGTATGCAGAATAGCCCACATTCTTGACCGTAGCATTATAACTGACGGAAGAAGTGCTGTTGAACCTGAGGGCTTCGTGGTCTTGCCGGAGCACATGGTTCTTGTAGTTCTGCATCTCATTCCGGAAAGAGAAGGATATAAGTCCGTTTTCCTCGCGTATTGAGGTCACAGGTTTGCTCAGCAGATATTCTCCGTTGATGTTTGGATTGTGGAGCGTGGCTGCAGGGAGTGAGGTATCGGTAAATGAGTCGTTTCCGATATATATCGAGGGATAAAGATCCCCTTGATAATCTATGATAAATTCATCCGTATATCTACTAATTGTGGTATCATTATCTGCCAGTACTACTGCTACACGTTCATGGTCATTCCCTTCGATTCCAGTTCGATTGACCACATTAAGGTCGAAAAGGTGTTTGTCGTAATCAATATGGGTTATAAGAAGGCCATGTCCTCTAAGATGCAAATCACATCCTGTTTTCTGTCGGTTTTCAAGTAAGAAATACTCGTTGTCGTTATAGTCATTCTTAATCATATAGAAATCGCCCCCTTCGCTTAGGGCTACCATACCCTTCACATCTGTGTCCTCAGACAGGATTATAGGGTCTTGCCATCCGATGTGATATTTATCGAAAGCTGTATATCCGGCTGGTGAAAAACCATTTTCAATATGGCAACCTTCTGCCATTATATCCCAATCTTTCATTCCATAATTGCCGGTTGTTTGGTCGTATGTGTCAGGTAGTCCGAAGCAATGCGACAACTCATGACAAAAGGATCCGATGCCGCAGGGATACTTGTCGTTGAACATTTCTGATACTATGGCATAATCTGATATAATATACCCATTTAAGAATAATTCCGGAATACTTCCTTTATGACTCCAGATGTCGTCATCTCCACCTCCTGTAGAATAAGAAGATCCTGCAAAAATTACCAATACTTGTTCAACGAAGTTGTCATTGTTCCAATCATACTTCATGAAGTCGATATTATCCGCAAGATCCATACATGCATCCGTGACAAGCTCGTTCACATGAGACCACTCCTTGTGTCCATAGTAAGAGGCCTCTCGTTTAGTTGTGACAGGCCCGAAAATTTCGAAAGTAAGATTGAGCTTTCCGTTGCTCTGTGACCGAAAATAGTCTCTGACACTTCCATTGAAAAGTTCAGTTTTATAGTTGTCTCGGTTCAGAAGGTTGTCAAACCATTGAATGTCATATTCGGGTTTGAATCTTTTATCGGGAAATTCAACAAGTATAACCGGTATTTTTCTATCACCTGTCAATGTGCTTTTGTTGACTTTCCCTTTTCTTGTTTGGGTGGCATAAGCATTTGCGCGTCTCTGTGAAGCCTTTTTAAGGATGATCTGTCCATTCTCGTTGCTTTTATGCCATTTCCCTGTTTCCTTGTTTAAGGCATATACGACCTCCGTCTTGACATCTTGCCAGAAATGGCCGTATTCATCGCCCACGAGTCTCATGGTGACGGTTTCCCCGTTCTCCAAGGTGACGGTTTTCCGCAGGTTAGGATTAGCCATGTCTGCCTTTGCCTCCGTGTGGACGCCAACCATCGCCATTACCGAGATTAATAATGGGATTAAATTTTTGAAGGTAGAATAAATCATACGGTGTATTGATTATAAGATGATTAATTGGTTTAGCTTTTGTTTTGAATATATTTAGGTCTTTAATGGGTTGGAACAAATATAATCAGTAAAGACTTATAATGTCACATACTGTCCTAATTTGACATATTTCTTTGAGGCATAATCATAAACAGCGACCCTTATAAAATGATCTTTGCTTGGATTAGTTATATGCAGTTCCTCCATCGGTATTGCGAGTTGGAAATTTCTGAATGTAGAATAGGGTTGTCGGGTACCGAACTCCTTTGAAAAGCATACTTTTCCGCCAGTAGTACAGAAACGACCGTTTGTATCTTTGACTCCAACGCCTTTCGGACTTTCAAGGAATGCAACCACTCGGCCTCCATCTGCTGAAATGTTTTCGATATTGAAATCGACGTTGACAACCAGACAAGGTATTCCCCCTATGTTTACATCCTTCTGTAGGGTCGTTGAGAATATTTTCACGTATATTGGCTTTCCAGAGGGAGGTGAAACTTTGTGTTTCTGTGAAGATGTTGTGGGTTGTTGTCTGTTGACGTGTATGGCGTATTGTGGTTTCTGCTTTTGGTCGGTGTAGTAGAGTGTTTTCCTTTGGGCTAACGACAAAGCGTTCTCCCATGTCGGTTCCAATGAAGATGCCGGATTGAGAATTTCTGAAATTGCCTCTCTTAGACTGATTCCATATATGCTGCCCAGACGGTTTCCCGATGCCCAACTATAGGAATATTGTCCCCGGATACTGGAGGATGTGACAATCTTTTGTTTTCCGTAAAAACCGGTAAACAAAGCCCGGACCTTATTATTGTCGAAACCATATTCATGACCCCAGTCATAGCCTGCTCTGCCTCGGCTGTCCATATTGCAGCAACAAGCAATGCTAAGCAATAGTTTTGCATTCCCGCATCTCTCCTGTAATATTTCGTAAGCGGTGGTTTGCCAATATTGTTTGTCTCTGAAACACATATGCGGCCAGTCGTCATCATCCCAGTTGCATCCATGCCCGTTATAAAAGAAAACAACTATATCATCCGGCCCAACGGCCATTGATTCCACGTCACGAATGAACTGTGTGGATGTAAATTCGTTGTCGCTATGACAACGAATGTCTTGTCTATATCCCAATGCGGTGGCTATGTTCTGGCAGAACGAGCGCATGTTGTTCATCTCCATTGTCCTGTCGGCTGCCCGTTGTGCGCTTTCTTTCATATCCGAGAATATCATGGCATGAAAGGTCTGGGCGGTGGCGGTCAAGCTTATGGCGAACGCCATTATGAATGATAAAACTATTTTCATAGATGTCTTGTTATGTTGCGGACGTATTTATCTCTTGGAAATTCTTTTTTTAGCATGGAGAAAAGGCTGTCGCGAAGCAATGTGCCGTCATAATCCCAAAAGTCGTTTTTTGTTTGAAAGCGGCACATGTCGCAGTATGTGGAATAAGACATAACCAAAGAATCCGATCCGGAAACAAACATTATACCGAAATCGGGAATGAACGTACATTCTTTGACCATGCTATCGTTTGAGAATGATGTGGGTGTCAACAGCAAATCTTTGATATTCTCATTCAATACTGAATCGTTGGATAGACGTTTGTCAAGTATTTCGCCTATCGGTTTGCCTGGAACATTGTTAGTGCTGTCGGAGGGGGTCCATCCGTCAATAAGCATCCAATAGATTGAATCTGCACTCAGAATCGCAGTCCGGTAAGAGTCGGGCAGCAATTCTGAATACGGTGATGGACTTTCTTCGATACTTTCTTGGGCTTTTCCCCGGGTTATGGCATATGATGTGACTCCCGCCATAAACAGGATGGCTGAGATGAGCAAGATGATTCGTTTTGTCATGGCTTTTGTTGTTTTTAACCTCATATGATGAGCCGATTATTTCGTTATTGTTATTGTCTCTGTCGTGGAGGTTTCCATTTTTTTGTTCCAGTTCTCATCGTATGTTATCCAGACCTCTTTCAACGTGTGTTCTCCGACTGAAAGATTTGTCAGCAGATACTCGTGGATATACGGGAATTCTTTGGTTTGGGCGATTTGGTTGCCGTCTAGATAAAGTTCAAAACCGTAATTATAGATAGCATCTTTCCCTTTGAACAACCGTGCTTTTCCTCGCAGCTTTTCTCCGTTTTTGTAATCGCGGTATCTTGAGCAGATGCTATAGGAATACCTTGCGCTCTTGGTGTCGCATATTTCGTAGGAAGGGAAAGAAAATTGATTCGTTAGATTTTCTTTTCCTTGGATGTAAACGGCGGATGATGAAATGTTGTGTACGGTGCCGGGTTTTTCTGATATTGTTTTGGTGAACACGAAAGGAGAAGATGTCTTTTCTCCGATAGAGGTTCCGTCCCAGCTTGCTTTGGCAGAGATTATTTTTGTACCCGGGAAAGACCTTTCCGGGTTGAAACATAGCTCAAGCCTGAATTCATCGCCGGTGGTCACGAAGTTATAATCCCAATAAATATCAGCTGCCTTATCTGACCCTGACGAATTGTCGATTACTTTGGTGCAAGTGAAGACAAACGTGTCAATGTCTTTTCCGGATATTGTCAGATTAGCCTTCACGGTATGTGCTCCTGTTGTCCAGTCAGTTGACTCATAGGTGAATGTATATGGCGATGTGGTTTTGGTCTCTTGAAAGACATCGTCAATATAGTAGTCTACTTTATTGACTTTAAGTTTCCATAAATCCATGTCGAGAAAGACGAGAGGTTCCGCTTCAAGATTTATGGAATGGTTACCCAAGCCATACTGACACATTAGATATACTGAATAGGATGGGACAAGCTCGGATATATCACCGGATAACTCCACATCCGGATCCTGAGGAAAATCATCACATGATGTGATATTTGTGCAGAATAGACTTACTAATACAATTAGAATATTCTCAAATTTTATTAATTTCATAGTCAAAGAATCAATTAAATAATACTGATTTATTACCAAAAAAGTTGAGCACCGACACCAAAATCAATACCACTCATTTCTTTATATCCTTGTATCCAGTTGTAGCTTACGGATACAGTTATGGCGAAAAGGTCATTACATGGAATGAAACCCCGAATATTCGGACGCATCATGAACTTAGCCTTCTCAACATCTTCATATATTGTTGACCCTCCGATTGTTACAACTGGATTGCCATTCCCGTCTGTTTGATAGTTCCTTTCATAGATGGTTTCCTTTCCTTTCAGTATGAGCATACCGACTCCCCAGCCAACAGAAAAGTACTTAAGATAAAAAGAGGGGGTTACAGTTACATAGTACTTGGGGTCGAATTCACCGTACGTAATTTTATAATCCATTAGATTATTGAAATCGCCCTTCCGGGTCGTATATATGTCCTTGTTGAAATTCATACCAAAGTCAACACTGGCCATGAATTTCCATTTAGATCCATAAAAGGAGACTCCTACAGGGAAAGCTTTGCTGTAATTATAGGTGAGACCCATGCTTCCGTTCTCTTCTTCAAGTTCCCAATCTAAGTCCAGCCCGCTTAAGTCAATTCTGAGTTTGCGTCGGCCATTTTTTTCGACCCCAACTTGGTAATCCTGAATCTTTGCAATTTTACCGTTTACCAAAACAAACAAGTCGTTCTCATTAAAATTAGAGGCTCCGGTCATTTGTATGTGGCACGAAACGAAACTTAACTCCTGCCGTCCTTGATAATCGCTTGGAATTAAAGATTGTGGAACTTCCTCAACATTTGAAAAGGAAATATTCACTCCTTTGTCGAATTCCTTTTGCATACATGTCAAGTAAGAGGCCCACATATAGTCCTTTGTAGAAGATAATCCATTCTGGAGAGCTAAGGATCTCATTATATTGTCGCTTATGCGGAAAGCTGATTTAGGATTTTGACTAATCAATTCCTCCAGTTTTTCCAGAGTGGAATAAGTGTTTGTGCGAGAAGCCAACTTTGACATATTACTGCCAAATTGTTCTACGATATATGTGTCTTGGGCAGTTCCGTCAAAATAGATGCCTAAAGACACTAATGTGATGATTATAATTTGTTTGATCATAATAGAATTTTAAAAGCATTGAGAAATCGGTTTGATACCGGCGATTTGATTATTGAAAATAAAGAATACTACCTTTTCTGATACCTT
>VSPO01000232.1 GCA_009775375.1 Muribaculaceae bacterium
CATCATATTTCATCGGGCAGGGTTGAGGGTATAAACAACAAGATTAAGGTTATGAAACGAAACGCCTACGGCTTTAGAGATGAAGAGTACTTCAAATTACGATTGTTCTCACTTCACGACTGCCGTATCACGCGAAATGTCGGATGAACCATATATATTGGGATGCCCGTATACAAACACAGGCAGTCTGACGGCCTTGTTCAACGGCAAACTACGAAAATTAAGCCATAGTGTAACAACTGGATTAAACCATTTAGAAGCAATTATATCCTCAATACGACCGAATCCAAAGCGAGAGTCAAATTTTGCCCTTGACACAGGATTCTTTAACGATTTTATCTTACCTATCAACAACATGGCTCAACCGTAAACGTAGTGTTTTGAAAATTGTCATTCGCTGATGCTTTGTCAACAATATAAGTCCAATAAAAAAAACATTGAATAAAACACATATTGCAGAGTTGACTATCAGGCCTACGAAATTTCTCTGTATAAAGGAATTAATATACCAACAAACGGGCAGTGTGACACACACTGTTAGAACGCATGGAAACAATATGTTGCTAATATACCGTTTAATTGAAAGCCCTATATTTGCCTTCACAATTATTATTGATGTCGCGATTCTTATAATGGTGTCAAAGACCAGTACTGCATATACTATTTGCGGAGGGAATCCGTATTTAAGTAAAATCCAGCTAACGGGCAAGGTCATGATAAAAATAATATTTATAACTACCATATATTTCCCGATTCTCCCCTCCGACTGAACGGCATACCATTGGGGTGTCAAAAACACACTCACTATACTATATATTATTATCCAAAGTAGAAATACCGATGTATAACCAGGTACTTCACCAAGCCATAAATGCAGTATATAATCACGCCTTAACATAATAGGGAGAAACAGAAGCCATAAAAGGGCAAATCCAAACTTTCCACTATAATAAAAAAGCGACATGAACTTATCCCTTTCGCCTGCTGCGTACGATTTTACCATCTGCGGATACAAGGCGACCAAGAAATTTGAGGAAAAATGATTAATCGCATTATTCACCTGAGACGCAATCCCTTTTGCGGCATTTACTACCGGCCCGAAAAACAAATTCAACAATATATTGGTTCCCTGTTCATTTAATGCAAAGACTATTGTGCCTATTCCGTTCCAGCCTATAAACTTTCCCATTTCTTTAATTTTAGCTTTATCCCAGTGCAGCCGGATATGACATTCAGGATAATGTTTAAAGCAAAAATAGATAAGGCTTCCCTTTATCAGTACGGTCATGCACATTGTGGCTACGGCATACCATATCAACTTACAATCCGAATATAAAAGCAGGCTGTACGCAATTCCAAGTTTACCGACAACTTCCAATATGCTTATATATGCATAAACTTTCATATTCTCCCGGCTGATGAGAACCGAATCGAACATTGTTGCCGTAAGCGTGACAGCCAGCGATATGATAGTGCAGTAATAAATGAAGTATACCGCCGTTGTAAGTTGTTGCGGATACTTGAGTAATCCTATTATTAAAGGGCCTATTGCACATCCGGCTATCAAAATAATCCCGCCAATCATTATAAACAGCAATGCGACCGCATTAAATACCTCTTTCAGTTCTGACCTGTCATCCTTACCGTGGGCGAAGCACAAAAACCGCTGCGTGGCATTAGACAGCGATGTCGAAAAGAATCCGAAAGAAAAAGCTAGCCCGCCTACAAGACTCATTACACCATATTCCACCTCCCCAAGGGCACCTAATATTATCCGCGATGTAAAAAATGCAATAAACATCACGGCCAGCTGCCGCATATATAGAAATACTGTGTTTTTTGCTATTTTTGTCTTGTCGGACATGTTTGTCAATATTAATAGTTGTTCCTATACTCTCGCAAGGTTTTTCCTGAAAAATGACTGCTTGCCGATTTGAAAATATGGTCAAGCATACAATACAAGTCGTCAATATCATTATTTGTTTTATAATACGGACTTCCTGACGGCATGAGTTCAGAAGAATGAATCATAAATTCTGCATAATCGGTATCTTTCTCTTCTTTGACCATTTTCAAAATCTGGTTTGTCTCATATATTGATTGCCCTGAGGGCCGAAGCCATATCGGATGCTTTACTATGAATGACTTTAACTTATGCCTTACCGTACCGCACCCCCATGCTCGAGCACTTCTTATTGACATTGGGACTTCAAGAATCCCCGAAATGAAATGAGGTTGAACCGGAACATCTGTATAGTTGCTCCCGCCCCTTGTCATTCCTTTGCTCGACTCCCAATTTACACCTGGGGTAAATGAGCAGTCGGTGGTTATGCCATAGTCACTTAATATTTTAAAATATCTTTCGTCCATAGCCCACCTCCCGGCACGGTGCGATACCAAATTATGACCGATCTTATCACTCAATAAATCGAATAGTGACTTAAACTTGTCTCTCATAATCTGTTCAGAATACTCGATTAAATAATCTTGCCCATTATAAGCCACTGTGTTGCAATTACTTATAATGGGGGGGGGTATTCCATGCATGAAGATGTATCCCGATTTCGCACCTATCCTCAGCTTCCCATCGTCGTAGCTTACTTATAAATTTGTCATCGATAGCCATTTCGTAATTGGTTAGATAAACCGGCTTGAATCCGTATTTATCACACAAATCCTGAAAACGGTCAACAAACTTTCCATTTTCAGTAGTTATAATATCCCCAGGTTTCCAATTCCATAAATTGTCCCCTTCAGTATCTACTGTAATAATAAAAGACTTCTTCATAATTATTATCGTAATAAATGTAATTGTCTGAGTGCCCGTTTAATCTTGTTTGATAATAAATTTGCGACATGTTCCTTCATAAAGAATATAAAGGGAAATATATCGCTCGGGTTCCAATATTGAAAAACAGACACTTTGCTTATATCTTTTAACCAATTGTAAAGTGGATAACCATTTTGCTTTCGCCACTTGTAATCATTATATTCCCTCATCATGTAAAACGATCCGGATATCCGATTGTCAGGACAGACTGCCTTGCCGTTACATCTTAGCATTAATTGTACTGGTAGATTAACACCGCCAAATCCGGGAAAGTAGCCGTTTCCGTCATTCCTAAAATTTATTTCAAGAAAATATGGAATACCTGCATATATAATATATTCTACGCTAAATAATCCAGTATAACGATATGAACGTATCACTTCTTTTAGTTGTTCAATATCAAAGTATTTATTAACATCAGGAGAAAAATAGCCAAATCCTGTTCCTCCGAATTTTGGCGGATATTCTCTTATTTTTTCCATAAGACACGGTATGCAAACATCATCGTTACATGCCCAGCCTAAATAGATAACCTCTTTTTCCTTATCGATAAATGTTTGTATCTGGACTTCATCTGATTGTTTCAGCAATGCATCTACAACAGGTAGTAATTCTTCTTTTGAATTAAAAATCTGAATATTCTTTGATGCGTCTTGACTATGAATCGCCTTTATTATTACAGGGAAAACGATATCATCAACCATATTTTCGGAAATAGACTTTATTACCCAGGGAAGTTGTCTAAACTTATTTCGATATGTTAATGATACAGTAAAATAATTAAAATACAGCGCATTCCGCAAAGGACGC
>VSPO01000233.1 GCA_009775375.1 Muribaculaceae bacterium
AACTCTACGCCTAAAAATTTAACACTTCTAATTGCCCAATTTAACATATGCACCGTGCTTTCGGCTTGACCCGATTTGTTTCTGATATTGTAGCAACCACAATACCATATTTCAATGATATGCTAAGGCTTTCATTAAAAATTTTGGAAATCTTATCTGATAGGTCAGCTTTGTTGTCTGATAGTTTATTATAAAAGGGGTCATCTATAAAGCATTCCTTAGCGATTTCCACTAATTCGGGAATGACTGAGATGTCGGTGATTTGTATTATTGTCGGCATTAGATGTAGTGTTGCTTTAAATTATAACGTCAAAATTTGCAATTTCTTATTGATGAAAAGTGATGGGTGATAGGATTCTTTACTTTTCCTTAATGACTCATATCCCATATCTTCTTCTCTATTGAGTAGTACTACCTCGGGGTATTCATTTTGGATAAATTGAGCCATATGGGAAGATAGAGCCTGATAGATTCCTTGAAATCCAGTATCTCCTTTCTCGATATGAACGAAGAAAGTGTCTCCGATTTTTTCTCCCAATGTATAACCGATAATATAGCCGTTATATCTTATTAAAATTCCTTCAAAAGGATAAATCTGATAGCAGGAGAGCACTTTGCAGGTCTGTTCGCTCTCATATTTAAATAATTGGGAATCGATATGTCCTTGCTCGAATTTAAGGGTGAATTCAATCAGCTCTTGAATATTTTCTAATTTTATTTGTTCGATTGTATAATGCGGATAATTACGGATAAAATAATTTAAATGATTACGCTTTTTCTCCATCTTTTTTCCACTGAAATGAATAAATTTCTCTATGTCGTAGATATATTCTTTCCAATTTTGATAAATGAATCTGTCATCATTTATTTGAGAATTAGTATCAGATCCAAGAGTTTCGAAGTTTGATACTATGATTGATGAGCCATTATTATTACTTGCATCTCTTTTAATCAAAGCTATTGCTTTATTCTTATCCATCGGACCCAAAGGAAAATAGTATATATATGATCCTAATTCGTTGTCGTATCCTTTTATAAATAATGTTGAATCGTGTATAGCCATTTTATAATCAAAGTAGTCTGCCCACATAAGTATACCTCCAATGGAATAATCACAACTTCTTGAAGGGTAATTTTTAAAAAAACGTGACAATACTTCGATACAATTGGAGTTTATACTTATGAAATTCAATTTGTCACATTTTATTTTGTTCTCGCTACGTTCAAGTTCGACTAAATATTCTGGGTTTACATAATTATTCATTGCTTTCAAAATCCTCAATCGATCCTTTAAATATTCGGTGGGCATTTCTTGACACAATAGTTTGTCGATATCATATTTCATATCGACTTTATTTGTGGGCACAGGGGTGAAATTCCAAGTATTTTCCATTTTTATTTTGTTTATGTGGTGCGGCTTGTTGTTAGGCCGCGTATGATTCATCAATAATAACGTAAAAATGCCGGAGATGTATTAAGTAACATGAAAAAACTACTTCCGTCGTCGTGCGACCAATGCCTCCGCAGAGGCATTCAACTCTAAAGTCAAAATCTTTCGCTCACAAATGCGTGGTGTCCGGGACCGCGACTTCTTTATCTTTCGATTGGTCAAACTCTACGCCTAAAAATTTAACACTTCTAACTGCCCAATTTAACATATGCACCGCCATTTCGGCTTGACCCGGCATATCGTCTACAACACTCGGGGATGGCAGCGCGATCAGGAGGAAAGGGCAGATTCGTTTGCCGCTGAACTGGGACTGGGGACTCAGATGATAGCCGCGATAGAAAAGATAATATCAAGTCGCCGTTATCATAACCTCACGTCTCTTCTTGTCAGGCGTATTCATTTCCTTCAGAATATGGTTAGGGTGTGAAGTAGGGCATTGGATTCTGTCAGGCAATATAAATTTTGCCGACAGCATTCAACCTTAAGTCTACCAAAGGTGTTAACACTACCGGAGGAGGAATTCTTCTCCATCTTCAAATTGAATAATGACTATGGAAACAGTGTTTTTTAAAGGAGAGCCCATGCATACGTGCGGCGAACTGCCTGTGGCAGGTGCTGAGGCTCCATGCTTTGCCCTCGTAGGTCAAGATCTTGCTGACATCACTCTCCACGACCTTAAGGGAAAGAGAGTAGTGCTTAATATTTTCCCGAGCCTTGACACGGATGTTTGTGCCGCCTCCGTGCGTCGCTTTAATAAAGATGCGGCATCGTTCGCCAACACAAAGGTGATATGTGTTTCGGAAGATCTCCCGTTTGCGGCTTCACGCTTCTGTGTCGCTAATGGAATAGAGAATGTCGTGACCGGATCCGGTTTTCGCAGCGACTTCGGCAAGAATTACGGAGTGACCCTCGACGACGGTCCGCTACGCGGCCTGTATGCCAGGGCACTCGTGGTTATTGATGAGGATGGAAAGGTGATGGGCACAAGTCTTTGCCGAGAGATTACTGAAGAGCCCGATTATGAGTTTGTGAAAAAACTCTTGGGCTAAGGAACACGCTCTAAGCTCATTGAATTAGAAGCTGTGTCAAAATAGATGTTGCTGGTTGACAGACGAGTACATTTCAACATGCCAAAGGCATGTCCCGGCGCATAGTAATAAACCTGTGTTAGAATAATAAAAAGTTTTACCTTTGCAGAAAATGAAACTGCAATGGAAAAGAA
>VSPO01000234.1 GCA_009775375.1 Muribaculaceae bacterium
GCATCCTTTGCGGAATGCGCTGTATTTTAATTATTTTACTGTATCATTAACATATCGAAATAAGTTTAGACAACTTCGATTGAAAAAATTCAAGAGAATCTATAAAAAATTTGTTTTGCCATGTTTTTGATATAACTTTGCAGCATCATTGACAATACAGCGTCCGTGTATAAAAATTGTTTAACAAAATTAACCCCATGAAAAAGGAACGTATCTTAGAAATAACATTTGGCTTTAAATCTGGCCTTGCATGTATGTTGGAAACTATAACCTGCGTTCATTGCGATGGTTCTAGTAGCTCCGGATTTTCCATTTTTTCATTATGGAGGAAGATGACAATTGGCGACATCTGTTCCCATACGTAATTCTCAATCTGTCTGCACGAGCCAGCATTTTTTGTTGATGTATTCTGAAATATCAGATCGCGTTGTCCAGAGCAAACTGCATACAATTTATCCAATATTGATAACTGCTTTTCATAATAAACGAACATCCGTCAAAATGAATAGACAAAGAAACAACTTCCACGCAAGCGGTAATGAACTCAATCTACCACCGTTGATTGAGTTAAATCCTGATTTTCATACAAAGATAGATTCGGAGGGGACTATCAAGACTATGACGATTATGGACATGGCAACTCTTTTGACCCCGACAATCCATATCAGTTGCCGGATATAATTGTCACTCCTGGTGGAAACTATTGGGAGGATGATAATGATGACTCATGGAATTCTAATCCGAATGACTCTGAGTCGTTTGACTTTGACAATTATTTTCATTCCGGAGATGGAAATCAATCGGGGAAATCGGATGACCAACTAATCGCAGATGGTATTAAGGTTTTGAATGCAATGTGCGACTCCATTAGAAATGGTACAGCAATATATCTTGAAAAAGACACTACCAAGATTACTGATTCAAATGCGTTCAAATTGGCAAATATAACCAATTACGGAATGAATTTCGCTTTGTCAGAAATGGATGTGTACTCAACAATATACAATCAGAAGACAGTACTTAAATCATTCGGTGGTGCTCTTGGAGCAGCGAATGCTGCCGCAGGAGGTGTCATTGCATTCTTTGCAGTTTTTGACAGGGATACAACCGAGAGTGATAAATGGGGTGCGGCTGCCGCCGTATTAAGTATTGTGGGTTACGGTGTTGGCTATTTTTATCCCCCGGCCGCTCTTGTAATTGGAGGGCTCTCAATAATCTGTGGCGCAATAAGTTTAGCCACTAGCGGTAATCAAAATAGTAATCAAAGCAGTTCTAATTATCAGTAACTCATGAACTTTGTCATATTCATTCATAGAAAATTTGCACACAACTGGGTTTTATTGAGAATGGCAGCAGAGGAATTCTACTTCAAGCAGCCTTTCGATGTAAAAGGGGAATATACTATCATGAAAAGCATCATGACATTGGCGCTATTGCCTATTTGCATTCTGGCGACATTCCTATATTCAAGAATAATAAATCAGATAGCTTTTCAACAGCCTTGATTCTATTCCCAATAATATTATTCATATGTTGGTTTGTCGCGAACTTTTTCATCAATTGTCTACGTAAAAATGATTTTGTAGATAAGGTTGCTGAGGAATACAATAGTATGCCACAAGAAAAACGACGCAAATTATATTCTTTTATGAATATCACGTATGTGACTCTATGCACGACTTGTTCCGGATGGGCGATCTTTTTTTTAGTGACAACTCTCGTAGAAGAATTCATTCCAAAGGTATAAGCAAGACAACATACCGAACATTATTATTTAGATTAACTTGTTGCATTATGCAATGGGGTATTCTTTTATATCGCCGGCCTACCGGCGATATAGCCATCCGTGGAAGTGCCGCCTGATCGTTATGACGGCTAACAGATTACTTGGGATTCGGAATGCTTGTTTGGACTGAGCGTGGACTCGTGGGTTCAAACCACGGGGAACCACGAGATCAACCACGAAAACCACGTGATTTTGAAAAATTGACAAACCACTGATTTTCAAGTTAATATTGGGATTACGGGGCTCTGGGATGACTCGAATAGGACGGTAGTAGGCCGCAGGCTCGGAGGCCTGCTCCCCATGTCGGACTCGGTCGGACTCGATGGAGTCGCTGACGGGTGTTGCAGAATGTCAATGTTCTCTTAATGGGGGCTTCTCAGGGCCTCCATGG
>VSPO01000235.1 GCA_009775375.1 Muribaculaceae bacterium
ATTTAACAACAGAAATTGGTATGGCCAAACATCATTGAGGCCATTCCAAACTCTAATATTTTTTTAACCAATAAATTTTTCATTTTATGAAGAAAGAATTAACTCCACTCGATGATGTGGTTTTCTCACATCTGGAAATCGAAAAAATGAAGCGTATCAAAGGCGGATACACTGGGAACTCAGTAACAGTTTATGCTACCGGAGGGGATGTCAAGGATGACGGCACAGCCGCAGAAGATGACATCCATGATGACTAAGAGTATGGTTCGAGACAGGGAAGAAACTGCTTCGCAGGACTGTAAATGGCTGACCAATCCAACCTATGCCAATCTTAACAAAATCAAAATTCTGAGATTCGCCCAAGAATCCGGTTTTTCAGTTCCTGATACTTATATTGTGAACCAAAAAGATTTCTTCATATCCAACGAAAAGGAATTCATAAGTAAATCTGTTTACAACCCTACGATTACATCCTGGGGAAAAGCAAACCGATGCATGATGTATACAACATCCATCACCGATGACGATATTGATAATCTGCCGGATTCATTTATCCCCTCAATGGTGCAGGAGTTGATTCATAAGCGATATGAAGTCTGAACTTTTTTTATTGAAGGCCAATGCTACAGCATGGCAATCATGTCTCAGGCCGATGAAATGACAGAAACAGATTTCCGATGTTATAATTGGGAAAAGCCAAACCGTTGCCTGCCATATCAACTGCCAACGACCGAAGAATCTAAAGTAAAGAATCTAATGGACAAAATCGGCTTGAACTGCGGCTCATTAGATTTCATAGTAGATATCAATGACAAATTTTATTTTCTTGAGGTAAACCCAACCGGGCAATTTGGCATGGTAGACTTCCCGTGCAATTATAATCTACACAAGATTGTAGCAGAACAATTGATTAAAATGGATTCTAAATGATTGATAAACTTTACAATTTCATACCGGAAGAGGATCGAAGATTATTAAGTCTGAACTTCCTTTTAGCTCAAAAGATAACGTATGGGCGAGTATCATTGGATCTGAAGAGCCTCCAATCCAAGCAACATAGCCTGCGCAACCGTAATTCAGACTATCTTCCAATGATTTTTTACAAACATATCAGCCATTATCTATCTAACATAGAGAAAATACCAATTATACATTTATGAACCTTACTGATTATATCCAGCTTTATCCTTGTTGTAAGATAGTAAAAGGCAAAGACAAAGACGCGATTTATGACCTCCAACGTGAGGACTATTATCTTATACCTCATTCCTTGACCAGAATATTAGAAGAATCATCCGATATTCCCTGGCAACAACTGAAAAAACGATATAAAGATGAAGGGAATACACTACAATCATATCTTGATTTACTGCTGAACAAAGAATTAGCCATTTTGGGGGCAAAGATAGATGGATTCAAAGAATTGGATACTAGCTTCAATACCTATTCAGAAATAACGAATGCCATACTGGATTTTAATGAAAGCACCTCATATAACCTATCAGATATCATAAAAGAGTTAGACGGTCTCAGGTGTGAATTTATTGAATTAAGATACTATAGCCCAATTGCTCCACAAAAACTTGAAGACACTCTGCTCAAGTTTGACCATTCCAGCTTCAGGGGAGTTGAGATTCTGGTGCCCTATGATCCATGCTATGAAATAGAATACATAATCAAACTATCCACAAAGTTTCCAAGACTCAGAAAAATAACATTTCACGGTTCGCCTGACGACATCGAATCTATTATGCTTCATGAGGAAATATGCATAATCTATACATCCGAACTTATAACCGATGAATCACACTGTGGCGTTGTCAATCAATGGTATATGTTGCCCAAAACAGAACTTTATATTGAGTCTCAATCTTATAACACTTGTTTGAACAGAAAATTGGGAATTGACAAAAATGGCATTATAAAGAATTGCCCTTCCTTTGGGAACGGGTATGGGAAAGCCGGAAAAGTCCCTCTTCGAGAAATAGTGAACGACAAGACCTTCCGTAAAGTATGGACAATAAGGAAAGACGACATAGAGGGATGCAAGGATTGTGAACTACGCCACATGTGTCAAGACTGCCGCGCATACACCACAGACAGAAACAATCCTTATTCAAAACCAAAGAAATGTCATTATATTCAAAAACAATAACAAATACCGACAGACATGACACATCGAACAACCATCAAAACAATAACTTATCTGGCAATGTCGCTACTTGCGCTCTTTACATTAAGCTGCTCCGGTCTGAAGCCCGTGGCCATGAGTGGAAAAGAATGGTCAATTTCAAATTATTATGGACAAGCTATCGACAAAGACTCCACTTTCTGTTTCTCATTCTGGCACAATACCCTGGTCGACAAGGACACTCCGTTGATCGGCAGTGAAGATTCCCTCAGAAGAAACCCGGAATTATACAAATATGCGCAGGAAATACTGCGACTATCTCGCCTTGAAAATGCCGAAGTGCTTCTTTATGCCCCCAAGATGGGGGTGATGTTCGTCAAATTGCCCTCCGGTTATGTGGAACCCAAACCGAATTCCCAAAGTGCCAATATGCTTGATTCCAAACCTTGGACGGGATGGGTCAGAGATGACGACGTAGAGAAATGGGAAAGAAAAGAGGATCAGATGTATACGAATCTTTACTATGATAAAGGCAAAAAGATGCTGACAATAGCTGATAGATTTAATTACGGGGATCTCCCTATTGCCCGAATACAAATCATACAGACCAGAACCAAACCGTTCATGAAAAGATTTCCCGACGGCAAGGTCAGTTCAGTATGGGCCAGCCTTGATAAAGTGGAACATCTTGAGGCATTCTCCAACTGGATTGACTGGCATCGAAAGGTATCTTTTGAAAACTACAGCATAGGACAAAAGAAAAAAAGGGGGGAAAGATGGCAAAATTTTTAATTCTGATGGCATGTATATTGCTGGATTCTTTCGATGCTCTCTCCATAAGAGAGGACAATCCAGAGGTCTCCGGAACTGTTGTATCCGAAAATGGCTCGCCAATAGAATTTGTCAACGTGACAGTATTTGCCAACGATTCTGTGTCCGGAGGTGGAACGACAATTGCTGATGGTTCATTCCGGATAATTACCAGACGTGGCTACGACAAGATTTTATTATCCTCTATCGGTTATTTCGATACAACAATTTACTCCAAAGGATCGCACCTTGGCAGAATCGTCATGCGTAAATCATCAACCACGCTTGAAGAACTGATGGTAAAGGCTCCCTTGATATTGAGAGAGGCAGACCGAATAGTCCTTAATATATCGGCCAACCCTCTCGCCGCCAACAAAGATGCACAGGAACTACTCCAAACAGCGCCGGGCGTATGGGTATCCGACAACTCCCTTTCGATATATGGACAAGCAGGAACTACCGTATATATTGATGACAATAAGGTAAATATGTCAGGCGAAAGGCTTATTGCCTATCTCAAGAGTATAAAATCCTCATCAATTGCTTCAATAGAGATAATACCAGTAGCTGGAGCAGAATACAACGCTGAATCCAAGGGAGGGATTGTCAGGATTATCCTCAAAAGAAACAGGATAGATGGACTTATCGGCTCTGCCGGATTTGGCATAACCACGGGGGAATATAAGCAATGGTTGAATCCTTCAATCAATCTCAGCGTCCACAAGAATAAGCTGACCGTCAATCTTGCGGCAAGTGTCAATGGAAGTCCATCCGATCATTTCTCTTCCACCGTAGAAACTATATATCCTCAGGGAAGGGACAATCTTAAAGGTTTTTCCAAACATAAGACAAAGGCTCTTCAAGGCAATATGATGTTAAGTACACTTTATGACCTATCACATAAGGACAGGATCGGTCTGCAATTTGATGTAAACGCAGACCGGACAATTACCTCCACTAATTCAAAAACTATCGCCATATCAAACAACGTCAAGACAGATGATATAACAACAGGCCAATATAACAATAAGGATAACTATCGGAATATTAACATCTCCCTCAATTGGATACATTCATTAGGTGGGAATGGAGAAACATTGAAATGGATCTCCAACTATAACCATCGCTCATCAACCTTAGAAGAGAATAATCGTATGTCGTGGACCATGAAGCCTCTTGATTCCATCTATACTGCCAATAATAAAAATCGATATAATGTGTTCGTTTCCGAGGTTTCAATAAACAAGATTATCCACAAATCATGGGCCATTGGAGCAGGCTTTAAATACACCTTTAATAAAGTTGGATATGGATCAAAACACAGTTATCTAGATAAAGACATCTGGAGGCCAGACATTGTTCATGACTATGAAGGAGATTACTACGAACACATTGGCGCGCCATATGCTACTCTGAACGGTAATCTGGGTAAATTGAAATTAAGAGCAGGACTAAGGGCTGAATATTTCAAAACCCACGGACAGAAGGCAGGTTACAACCTTCTCGATTGGTTTCCGAATGCAACCGTAACTTATAATCTCCGTGAGAAAGGCGACTACACAATAAGTGCAGGATATTCCCGAAACATTCGCCGTCCCTCTTTCCAATCACTTGACCCTGTGGTTAGGCAGGTTTCGGATTACACCTACACCGCCGGGAATCCGGATTTAAAACCAAGTTACACGGATGCGTTAAACTTAAGTGCCATGCTTGCAAGAAGATTTACAATAGCTGTAGGTCTATCCAGGACAAAAGATCCAATTCGCCAGATGTTCAGAGCAGACATTCAGCATCCCGAAAGAATCTATCTGACCTGGGGAAACGTGGGCTCCGAAAAAAGGAGGTTCATCCATGCCGATGGATCCATAACCCTGACAAGATGGTGGAGTCTGTATTCGAGCGCAACATATTCATTCGTATCACAACACTCCGATTTGATGCAGGATAGAGAATCATTCGGATATATTCAATTGGTTGCAAGTTCAACATTCAGGCTACCTTTCTCCTTCAATTTTACATGTAATTGTTTTTATAATTCCAGAATGAGGATAGGGAACATATATGTCCACCCACTGCTGAATGTTAATCCGACCTTGCAAAAGAAATTTGGAAAGGACTGGACTGTCTCGTTTGGTATTGAGAATATGCTTCAACGCACAAACAAGACACGCACATCCTCATCCGGGTATGAACGTATTGCCTATACAAAACGCTACATGGCATTCCGGTTATCGGCAAGCTACAGTTTCAACTCCGGGAAAAGATTCCGTCAGCCAAGGATTGAAAGCAATTCCGACAAATCTCGTTACAACAAGGAATAATCTTTAACGATAGAAATCTGACAACATTTCTCGGGAAAATAAAAAACATGAATCTACGACTAAAATATCCCGTCTTTAAGCAACTTAGCGCAATGGATTGTGGCCTTTGTTGTCTGAAGATGATCCTGACTTTTTATGGCAAAACCGCTGATACGGAATTTTTGCGTAATCTCTGCACCCCATCGCGAGAAGGCATCTCAATGTTTGGGATGGCCTCAGCTATTGATAAATTAGGGTTTAATGCCAGAGGAGTCACATCTAACGTTTCCGGGTTAATCAAAAATCTGGACTCTCCTTGTATATTGCACTGGAACAACAATCACTTTGTCGTTCTGTATAAGATAGTTTCAAAAAAGGGAAAGTATTACTTCAAGATTGGCAACTCAGCATTTGGAGTATTGACAACATTGAACGAAGAGGACTTCCTTTTAGGATGGTGTGGCAAGGCTGACCCTACACTCCAAGGATGCGCATTGCTAATTTCTCCCAAAGGCGATTCTTCAGAAATACAGATGACTTGTGCCACTCACGATAATGTTATTGTAAAACGGAGAATCATAGGATATCTCAAACGACATTGGAAAAGCCTTTTCCGTGTTTCCCTTATTGTCGCCTTGGCATCAGCCATTCAGCTTGTTTTTCCGTTCACTTCTCAGTATATTGTTGACAAAGGTATAAACGCAAAAGACATCAGCTTTGTCTTAATTATATTATTTGGTCAGCTTTTTTTAATGGCAGGACAGACCATTTGCGGATTCCTCAGAAGCTGGATTCTCCTGAAAGTCGGAGTTGACATGAACATTCGTCTTTTATCTGATTATCTCTCAAAACTTATGTCTTTACCTATAGCCTTCTTTGACACAAAATTTGCAGGAGATATCATACAAAGGATAAACGACCATTACAGAATCCAATATTTTTTAACGGACAATTTCATCGACACTCTATTCTCTATTTTAACAATCATCATCTTTGGATTTTTACTAATCCATTATAGTGCAAATATTGCATTTGTCTTCTCTTGCGGTAGCATATTGTATTTTTGTTGGATTTCGGTGTTTCTGAAAAAGCGTGAACGCATCGACCATAGAATGTTTTCATATAATTCATTAAATCAAAACAATCTTATGCAGCTGATTCATGGGATGCAAGAGATTAAACTAAATACCTGCGAAACTAAAAAATTAAGTGAATGGGTGAGCATTCAGTCTAATATAAAGGAATGGTCGCTCAAGCGGCTCAAAATAGCTCAATTCCAACAATCTGGAGGAATTCTTATCAACCAAATGACAAATGCGTTTATAACGGCTTTGGCAGCATGCCTTGTGATCGAGCAACAATTGTCGCTGGGTGTCATGTTGTCCATTCAATATATAATCGGCTCCCTCAATTCTCCTATTTCTCAATTAGCCGGCTCTATCAGACAGTTTCAAGACGCCCGGCTGAGTATCGACAGATTGTCGGATGTTTATTACTACAGTCCTGAAGACAAGAACTCCACTGACAGGATTATTGATGACTTTTCCAACTGCGATATAACAGTTGACAGCGTGTCGTTCAAATATGACAAATTTGACGACATTAATATCATTGACAATCTATCTCTCAAAATTCCCTATGGAAAAACAACGGCAATAGTTGGCTTGAGTGGAAGTGGCAAAACCACTCTACTGAAACTTCTACTTGGATTCTATAACCCCGATTCGGGACAAATTAAAATCGGAGATAATAATTTAGAAGGAATAAACAAGCGTAGTTGGCGCAAAAGCTGCGGCATTGTAATGCAAGATGGTTATATCTTTTCAGACACTGTTGCAAACAACATTTCCATAGGACGTGAGAACGTAGACCATGAAAGGCTTCATGAAGTTTGCATGATGGCAAATATTCATGAGTTTATAGAAAGTCTGCCTCTGGGCTATGAGACGATAATTGGCAACGATGGGAAAGGACTAAGCTGTGGTCAGAAACAACGACTGTTGATTGCCCGTGCATTATATAAAAAACCGGCATTCCTTTTTATGGATGAAGCCACCAACTCTTTGGACGCTGAAAATGAATCCTTGATATCAGATAAATTGGGAGAGGAATTCAAAGGACGGACTGTAATTATAATTGCCCATAGATTGTGCACCATCAAGAATGCCGATAATATTGTTTTGATGAAAGACGGCAAAATATATGAATCAGGTACCCACCAAGACCTATTGGCGAAAAAAGGACTTTATTATTTATTGGTTGAAAAACAAGTGAGAATGTGAATTATGAGAATCGTACAGACTTATTGGACTAAACCCATATTCCAAAAATCAGGAGAAACTTACAACCGAATTCAAGGAGGTTGGCCATCCATGAAATACGCCCTATGTGCAATGGCATACAGCTGTTTGACACTGAAAAATTTCTATCAGGAGATTCAACTCGTGACCGATGATGCGGGCTGTGAATTATTGATTGACAGATTAGGGCTACCCTACTCTGAAGTGAAGCTATATTTGAATGATTTTGACGCAGATCCCAATCTATGGGCTTTGGCGAAGGTTTTCGCCTACAGCAAACAAACAGATCCATTCATCCATGTCGACAACGACATATTCATTTGGGACAAATTTCCTGATGCCATTGAAAAAGCCGACTTATGCTGTCAGAATATTGAAAGTTTATCATCCGATTATTTGGAAGGACTTTCCCTTATAAAGGATTCAGGACTATCTCAAAAAGGGATATTTCGTGAATTGAGTCAATCATGTCTTGACAATAACGCATGTTATTCAATAAATGCAGGTATTTTGGGAGGTAATGACCTCGGCTTTATAAATGAATATTTTAACACTGTTATCCGAGGATGTCTCGAATGTCGAAATGAAATATCACACATAGGAGAACACGTTGGCTTAATGAACATTGTTCTTGAACAGCTTTGTTTTGGCATTTTATCTCAAAAGAAAAATATGCGTATCGAATTTTTAAAACATATCAGTGATTTTGATGAATTGGTCAACAATATTATCGATATTTACTCAGCTCCTATAAAGACAAAGTTCGTGCATTGTCTTGGTAGTATCAAAAAAGACATTGCTATATCCAAACAAATTGAATATCGTCTTACAATAGTTCGTTAATTTTTGAATGAATCATGCGGAGTCTCTGACGCCGAAGAACAATAAGTTAGGCGGAATCT
>VSPO01000236.1 GCA_009775375.1 Muribaculaceae bacterium
CGGATCACTAAAATACTCTACCTAATGAGGAAAATCGCTGAAAATCAAACATTTTCAGCGATTTTTATTTTTGGTAAAACCCCGAAAATCGGCAAATCTGAGTAGTCTGCGGTGTAAAAATCGGGAATAGTTTCTGAGAGACTGAAATTTACACCCAAAGGTACGCTAATAATCTGAGTTTGCAATGGTTACAGCAACCTAACTTGCACAAGCAAGTGTCATTTTCTATGATTTTCAAGAATTGGAAACATGGGACTGGAAATCAAGGAAAATCAAATAAATCCATGCTGTAAACCATAAGGTAAGGGTATTGGATTACTTTTCCGTTGGGTGTAAATGGACTTCCTTTTTTGTCTTATTCCCGATTTTTACACCTGCAATGGCGATATTTCGCTGATATTCAGTTTTCTGAGCCATAAGAGCATGACATGTGAGTATTAATTTTGTGTCAAAAAAAGATTCTTATGCAAGAAAATTATTTCACGCTGACTTTCATGATTCGGAAAGCGCAGCAGAAAAGATCGGGAGAAGTCCCCATCTTCGCCAGAATCACAGTATCGGGACAGAGGACAGAGTTCAACGTGAACCGTAGCATCGATGCCGAGAACTGGAACCCGGCAAAAGGCATTGCCAAGGGTCGTTCAAAAACGGACATTGAGCTTAACAAGTATCTGAGCTCCATTCGGGTACGCATGAGCGAGATTCACAGCAGGCTCACGCAGGACGGGGAGGCTGTAAACCCGATTGTATTGAAGAACCACTACCTTGGAAAGATTGCAGGACCGAAGATGCTTTGCGAGGTATTCAACGGCGTGGTGGCGCAGTACAAGGAGAAACTTAATTGCGGAGACATATGCAATAGTACATATCTCCGCTGGGAAAGGTGCGTGAAGTACCTGTCGGAGTTTCTCATGAAGCGTGAGGGCGTTCCGGATATTCCGATTAAGAAACTCACAGGCGGAATGATTGATGATTTCGAGCATTTCCTCCGCGTGACCAAAGAGAACGGCAATAATGCCGCTGTCAAGTACCTCAGGTATCTAAAAAAGGTCACACGTGTGGCAATTGCCAATAAATGGCTTGAGGACGATCCCTTCATCGAAAAAAGATACACACGGACAGAAGCTCACCGGGAAGCTGTCAATGAGGCGGAGCTTGTAAGAATAATGACGCTTGACCTTTCAGATTTCCCAAGGCTGGAACGGGTAAGAGATATTTTTATATTCTGCTGTTTTACCGGTCTGGCATTCATTGATGTCTCCACTCTCAACAAGAGCCAGCTTGTGGAAAACGAGGATGGGGAAATGTGGATTAAAAAGCCACGTCAGAAAACTGGCGAAATCAGCACTATTCCCTTACTCGGTATCCCTGCCAAAATAATCGAGAAATACAAAGATGACCCAATGGTTATCGCCAAAGGAGTTCTCCTTCCGGTAATTTCGAATCAACGGATGAACTCGTATCTTGCGGACATTGCATCTCTAGCAAAGGTCAAAAAGCATCTGACGACACACATTGCGAGACATACATTTGCAACAATGTCGCTCCGTAATCATGTGCCACTCGAAACCATCTCCAAGATGCTTGGGCATTCAGACATTCAGACGACTCAGATCTACGCAAAGATGGTAGATGAGGCAATCTCGGAGGATATGCAGAAGATGCGCTCCAAGTTTGACAAGATGGAGGATGCTGTTACTCCCCTCAAAGAAAAACCGACTGACTTTGTGAGGGAACCGCCGAAAAAGCGTGGACGACCGAGAAAGAATCCTCTTTGAGGAAATACAGAATGAAGGGCGACAATCGAGCATGATACTCGGTTGTCGCCCTTCGGTCGGTTTATATGTATAGTTCAATCACATCAGTATTTGGCATGGAAGTTGGCGTTGAGCCATTCCTCTATCTCGGCTTCATCGTAAATGGTCTTGCCTCCTATTTTATAATAGGGAATTATGTTGGCGTTACGGAAGTTCTGGAGGGTGCGGCGGTGTAATGACAGTCGTTTTGACAATTCCTTGTCTTCGATGAAGAATCTCCCGGCAAGCGGTGGTCGGATATTCGGGGATATCGCCTCAAACATTTCTGCCAGTTCCCTTGCCTGAGCATAGAATGTCATCACGCTGGGATGGCGTTTGGTGATAATATCATCTGTCATAGGCATCCTCCGGCTTCCATCCGGTTGTCGTCAAGATAACGCCCTATCTCAGCTTCGCTGAACAGACAGTTTCCTCCCGGCTCTTGAAAGAAGCCAATCTTTCCGCTTGATTTCAGTGTCTGGAGTTGCCGGACTGTGATACACATGGCGTTTGCTGCCGCGTATGATGTGAGCCATTTTCCGGAACCAGCGGGAGGATGAAGCAGTTTCCACATGCGGCTCACCATTGTGTGAAGGAACTGCATGGACTTCACCATGTCCTCGAACACCTCCTTGTCTATTTCGATTGTCTGCATAGGCAATACTATTTTATGAATATATCTTGGCGGCTTTGGCGGAGAATGTCACTCCGAAACGGTTGTCGATTACCAACGATTCGCAGAACTTGCGGCCTTTGCGGTCGATGAAGCCGTAGATGGGCGATGTGTACTTGTATCGTACAAGCTGCTCGATGTCCTTGTCGGTCAGGTCGTAGCCGTGGAAGTGGCGCGGAATTGAGAAGCCACAGCACTCACAGGCTATTGTCGCCGGAAAGGCGGTCAGTCCGTGATTGCCGCATTTAGGGCAGGTATAGCCCGAAATTTTGCTGGCAAAGGACTTCTTGTCGGTGATGAGCGAGAGAATAAGGGGATGAATCCAACTTTCATACTCCCGCATTACCGGCTTGGTGGGCTTGCGGTTCTCCGCGAGTGCGTCAACCTCGTCAATCTGGCTGATGAACTTGCCGATGTCGGCAAGTTCGAGGTGGCCGGCGTGCGAAAGGAGTACACGCGCCTTCTCTGTCGGCTCGATGTCGCCAAGAAGATACTTTACGAATCCGTTGTCGATGAGACGTTGGAGGCAGGCTCCGCAGTCGCGGTAGCTGCTCACGGGAAGAAGCGAGGGTGTATCACCACCTGTGTTGACCAGTTC
>VSPO01000237.1 GCA_009775375.1 Muribaculaceae bacterium
AATTTATTGGTTAAAAAAATATTAGAGTTTGGAATGGCCTCAATGATGTTTGGCCATACCAATTTCTGTTGTTAAATGGGCTTTGTTGGCGGCAATATCATTATTCCTTTATGAAATGACCTTGCCAGCGGGTGCCGTTGATCGTAAGGACCAGCGAGTGTTCTTTAGCCGGCTCGAGGTGCGGCAATTGCGCAGTCAGGTCATGGTCGAGGATACGGAATGCCTACCTGTTTATATAGTGTTGCCAGGTATTTCAGCTTCTCCGCACCATCCGTCTCCATATATGTATACGTAATGTATGCCGGGAGAAGAGATGCTGAAAGAGGAATTCAGTGTTGGAGAATAACCTTCTACTTGCCCGGCAGAATCGCAGACATAAACCTCGGCTTCGATTGATTCCTCACCGGTTACCTTGATAATGCCTGATGCAGGGTCGTAATCCACCGTTATAGGCAAATGCATTGAGGCTCTGTCAATCTCTCGGTTTGATCCGTTTCCTATTCTGTGGAAACGTGTCAGTACTCCTTCTGCCATTGATGAAATTGATATGGCAGATGCGAGAATGATCAGGAAGAAAAATCTTTTCATCTTCATTCGTTTTTGTGTTTGTGATGGTGCAAATTTACGACGAAAAAAGTTTTCAACCAAAATAAAAGTTTAACGGACGTTTTTTTGTAAAGGTTTGGTTTACAGATGTGTTTGAAAATAAATTTACAGAAAGTCTGGCAGGTGCTCAAAAAGTTTGACGTAGCTGGTCGGTTATGCATCTTTTTGGTCGGAATGCTATTTGCTGAATCAATAGGATCAGACATTTCCATTCAGAAGGCGGCGTATGTATATCCCCAGATTTGTGTCATGATCTCCCATTCCAAGCTTTTTACGTATGGCGCTGCTCATGTTGTAGTGGCGTTTCATTTGAATATACTCTCCGATTTCTTTCCCGCGCAGACCGAGGGCATAGAGGCACACGTAGTTTACTTCCTCCTCCGAAAGTCCGCGTTCTTCAAGCTGTACTATAAAAACGGGATTGGAAGCCTTGAAGGCGAGGCGTGTGGAGTCCATGAATCCTTTCCTGTCGTCATGGATAGACTTGATCAATTTTTGATATGGCAATGCATATGCCTTATTGGATGAAATTTCGCTTGCAAGGAGACCGTTGAGCAGTTCAAGTCTTTTCAAAACCACGTCATTAAGCTGGGTCGAAAGGTTGTTGGACTTGTCCACCAATTCCGCCAGCGAATCCCTCTCCATTGCGATGCGGTCAAGCTCATTCCTTAGATTGTTGGCTTCCAGCTCGGCTTTTTCACTTTTCTCCTTGCCAATCCTATACTGATATATGGCAATAACAGCGATAACGAGCATCACTAACGCAATAATGCCACATGTCAATACATACTTGTCTTTCTCCCGAAGCTCCATTAATTTCTCCATCTCCATTTCATGCTCCCGTTCTGATAGCAGCAATTGTCCGTTGAGTAATTGGTTGTTAAATTTCTCCAGGGATTGGTGATAATCCTTGTATTGTTTCAATGCCATTTTGTATTCTCCCAAGCTTTCCAATATATAAGTCTTGGCTGACATCCATTTAAGTGAGTCCTGGATGCTGCAGGCAATGCCAGTGTTGTCAATCAGATCAAGAGCTTTCTTCCCCTCTCCAATTTTGGCATATCCGTAGGCAATGTCTGTTTTCAGTTGGTCGCTGACACCGTTGTCAATAAGGCTGTCAATCATTGTTTTGATTTCAATGTCGGAACCATATTCAATGACATGGGATAAGAATGGTGCTGTCAAAAAGATTTGCCCTTCCGGGTAGTCTTTTACAAGAGTGGAGCATATATTGTAAATGCTGTCAGCCTTTGTTTTGTCGGCAAGTATCAAGACTCCGGACAATGCCTTTGCGTAGCATATTATCTCGTTTTTTGATTTGCCGATACATCCGTAAATAAACGCTGCCTCGAGATTGCAGTCCACGAACTCTCTTGTCTTGTATTGGTCATAATATAGAGAACCGAGTGCTACAAGAAGGCGGGCATAAGTCAGAGATTCTCGTGTCGCACCATTAAGCGCCTTAGCATCGAGTAATGATTTCATTGCCAAGTCTTCCCTCCCTTGGTTTTGGAGAATTCTTCCTTGATAGAAATAAGTCCTGGCCATTTCATCCGTGGTCCCATTCTCCAAGTAATGATCAATGGCGGGTTGGAGGGTTTCAATGGTTGCCGTATCAATCATGTTCTTGTCAAGGGCAATTGTTTTGAGGAGGGCGTAGCGAGCTTTCTTCTTGGATGTAAGGCTCTGTTTGTCAATACTGTTGATAATGGTCAACGAGGAGTCGGGACGAGATTCCATGAGACTGTCGGCAAGATCCATTTTTCTCGAAGCATTGGAATCCCCTTTGCCGCATGAGGCGGATAGTGCCAGTACAGTTGACAAAAGAACTGATATTAAAGAGAACTGATATTTCCTTGTCCGAATAAATTTGTTCATTGGT
>VSPO01000238.1 GCA_009775375.1 Muribaculaceae bacterium
AATACAAAATTAAAAAACATTCTCCTGTGTTACGCATCAGGGATGGGAATAAAAAGCATCAGCAGTGCTTTTGACATCTCCCGGAACACGGTGCGACGCTACGTGAGGATGTATCAGGACAGCGGTATCCCCGCTGAGAAGCTGCCGTCGCTGAGCGACGCGCGGCTACAGGAACTGTTCGCCATACCCGGTGCGAGGGAGCGTCAACCGTCAGAACGGCAGATCAGGCTCGAAGCCCTATTGCCTGAATATGCGGCCAGGCTTTCCCGCAGGGGCATGACTGTCAAGAAACTCTATGAAGAGTACCGTGCCGTACATCCCGATGGATACCTCAAGGCATCATTCGGAATGAAGCTAAGGCAGTTCATGCTGCAGACCAACGCCATTGGTCATGTCGAGCACCGCGCCGGAGACCAGATGTATATCGATTTTGCCGGAAACCGACTGGAGATAGTTGACGAAGCAACAGCGGAGGCGCGGAAAGTCGAGGTGTTTGTCGCGATACTTCCGTGCAGTCATTACACATACTGCGAGGCCGTGTGGTCGCAGAAGAAGGAGGACCTCATCAAGGCGTGCGAGAACGCCATCCATTTTTATGGAGGGGCTCCGTGTGCGATTGTGCCGGACAACCTGAAGTCCGCCGTCACGCGCAGCGACCGCAACGAACCGGTAATCAATGCTGACTTCGAGGCTTTCGCCGATCATTACGGCTGTGCCGTGGTACCGGCCCGCGTGCGCCATCCCAAGGACAAGGCTCTGGTGGAAAATGCGGTAAAGCTGATGTATCGGTCAGTATATGTAGACCTTGAGGGTATGGTGTTCCATAATCTGGAATCGCTCAACGAAGCCATTCTTAAATCAGTTGCGGCATTCAACGCCCGGAATCTTACCCGCCGCAAGGAATCACGCCGTCAACTCTTCGAGGCTGTCGAAAAGGACAGTCTGCATCCATTGCCGACAAACCGCTATCAGATGAGACAGCGGGCTGTCGCCACAGTCCAGCGTAACAGTTACGTCACCCTCAACAAACATCATTACAGTTTACCTGTGCAATATGTCGGCAAACGTGTGGAGATAGTCTATGATGCTGAAACAATCGATATCTTTCATGGCTTCACCCATGTGACCACACATCACCGCAACGACACTCCTTACGAATATACCACCAAGCCGTCACACAACCTGCCGGGGCGCAAAGGGAGCTGTGAGAGTGACATTGAAGAACTACTTTCACGCGCGGCTCAGATTGACAATATCGTAGTACACTATTTGCGGGCGGTCATCGAAGACAGACGCTATCCGGAACTCGCCTTCAGAGCATGCCGAGGCATCATGAAACTGGAGAAAAAGTATGGACAGGAACGACTTGTATCAGGTTGTGCTGCGGCCATGGATGCGCGCCTCTACAGTGTCAGCGACATGGTTGACATCCTTGAGTCCGGGGCCGACGCGGATTATCTGCCGGGGGCTGATGCCGACGGCAACGAACGTCTGACACCGGCCCACTGCAATATACGTGGTAAAGAATATTTTGCCGCCAGCATCAAACAATCAACCAATAACGACAACGAACAGAATGGAAACAAACGATAAGACGACACCCATAACTCCTGAAAAGGACCGAAACACCATCTCTATGGACCTCATGCACCGCATGCGCCTGCACGGCATGGCGGCCGCGTTCACCGAAAGCCTCCAGTCCACTCTTGCAGAGACAATGACACCAGACAGCTTTCTGAACTGGTTGCTCTCCAGGGAATGGGACTACCGGGCTGCACGCAATATCGAGCGGCTGGTGAAAAATGCAAACTTCCGATATGGCGACGCTTCAATGGCACAGATAGACTACACCCTGCCGCGTGGTCTCGACCGCAACCAGATGGAGCGTCTTGCCTCGCTGGATTTTGTCCGCAAGGGTGACAACCTGTTCATCACCGGTTGTTCCGGCACTGGAAAAAGCTATCTGGCAACAGCATTGGGTTACGAGGCCTGCAAGGCCGGAATGCGCGTCCTTTACGCAAACGCCTCAAAACTCATGGGCACCCTGAAAATCGCAAAAAACAAGGGCACAATCGAGACAGAGTTGAAAAAACTCGAAAAAACTCAACTCCTGATACTCGATGACCTTTTCCTTGTCCCACTCGATGCAAAGGAACGCGCCCATCTGACGGAAATCATCGAAGACCGTCACGGACGCAAGTCAATCATCGTAACATCCCAGCTTCCCGAACTGGACTGGTACGATGCGATCGGTGACTCGACTGTGGCCGATGCCATACTCGACCGCATTGTCCACACCGCCCACCGCATCACCCTTACCGGTGAAAGTGTCCGCAAGCTCAAAGCCTTCAAAAACAGATAAACCAAAATAAAACTGACCCCGTCGGCCAATCTCTAATGGGGTCAAAAATAAAATATTTTCAGGGGTCAAATCGACCTTGGCCAAAGGGGTCATCCGACCCTGGGTTTTCCA
>VSPO01000239.1 GCA_009775375.1 Muribaculaceae bacterium
TCTGCGGTTTTCATGCCACAAATTTAACACTTTTCTCAAAATTCATGCACCGGGTTTTCGGCTTGAGCCGATAAAACCAGCAAATACATTAGTGAAAAAAATCCCCCGGAAAACAGAGCGTTTCCCGGGGGATTTTTTCTTTTTATTCTATTATGTCAGAATGTCGCTGCTTAGAGGCTGTTGAGGTTGAACTGAGCGAACTCAAGGTTCTTCTTAGCCATCTGGAGCATGTTGCTGTCCATGCTGATAGACTTGCGGAGGTTGCTGAGCACGGCGCTCTCGTTGTTGGTGCGTGCGCCGATGATAGCTGCGAGATAGTAGGTCATCGCGTTGGGCGTAGCCACTGACGAGAGGATCGACTGAGCAGCGGAGTAATCCTTAGCAAGGATCTTGCCGAGAGCGGCATTGTTGGTCTTGGCATTGCCGAAAGCGTTGTTGGCCTTGGCAACCTCACCCTGGGTCAGATAGTAGACGCCGAGAGCGTCGCCTGCCTCAGGCACGCCTGCAGCAGCGCCGAGAAGCTCGTTGGCCTTGCTGTAGTTGCCATTCAGGAGCTGGATAAGGCCGAGGTTCATGTCAACCTCCTTGGAAGAAGGGTCGAGACGCTTAGCCTTCTCGAAGTCGGCCTTGGCTGCTGCATAGTCGCCGGCCACATACTTCGTCACGCCGAGGTTGTTGATGGCGCGATAGCTCTTGGGATAAATCTGGGAAGCCTTGTTGTAGACCTCCATCTTGCGTGTGTTGTCGTTGGTCAGGGTAGCCACGTAGAGGATCTCGTCTTCCGTCAGCTTGGAGGGGTCGGTGTTGAAGAGCTTGATCATCTCCTCGTCACTCTTGCCGATCACGTTGATAGAAGCCTGGATCTTGGAGTAGCGGAGCTGGGGAAGGATCTGGTCGGCGAGTTCGTTGAATACGCTCGACAGATTGCGGATCTCTTTTTCCCTCTGCTCGGGATCCTTATACATGGAGAGCACGCCGAGGATAAGGTCTTTGTCCTGGATGTTGCTCTTGGAAACGAGCTCCTGGAAGCCCTCCCAGTCCTCGGGAGTGAAGGAGGAAGTCAGTTCGCCGAATTCGGTGATCTTGTCCTTCTTGAGCTGGTTTTCCATGAACTTGGTGGTCACTTTCTCACGCTTTTCAGCCAATTCAGTGTTGAAAGCGAGCGTACCGTCGGGAGAAGCGTAGGAAGCGATGTTGACTCCTGCAATCTCTTTGTTGGCAGCCTCATTGGCGTTGAGCAACTGCTGGTTGAGGTCAACGTAGTCGGCGGCTGTGATCTGGTTGTTGCGGATCTTGGCCTGGTTGATGAGGAAGCGGATGTCGGCGGTATATTTCTCGTTGATGACGCGCTGGAACTTGTCTTTGGCGATGGCCGGAGTGACAGTGGCAGCGGAAGCGAGAGTAGACGTAGCGATGATGCCGTCGCCCACCTTCACGCGGGGAAGCGCATAGATTTTGCCTTTCTGGTCCACCTGGAAATCGAGGTAGAGGTTAGATTCTGCCATTTCAGGTTTGTAGGCCGTATTGAAAGGAATCTGCACTGTGCCGCCGTTGTTGTAGCTGACCACCTGGCCGTTCGCACGGACATTCTCGCCCTGGATGGTCACGGGAGTCCCCTGTGTGGAGCCTCCGGCGTATTCAAGCACGGGAGTAGCGGTCACTTTGGCATTCTTTACCATAAATTTGGCCGGGATGTTGCCGGTGATGGTAGCCGGTACGTTCTGGCCCACCGTCTCAAGGGGAGTCGGGGTAGTGTTGAAATAGTTGCTCTGGAATTCGCCGAGCTTCTTGGAGCAGCTTGTAGTCCCGAGAAGGGCAACACCGAGAGCAAGATAAAGAACTTTGCTGTTCATAACTTGTGATTGATATTAAGGGTTAAATCTATAAAAATTCATAACTCAGCCACGGAAGAGACATTCGGGAAGCGGCACGCGGGCGTGCGGGCGTCCCAAATTTGGTGTAAAGTTAACTAAAAAAATGAAGAAACGCGCTATATAGGAGAGAAAATCGCATGAAATAGGGCAAATTTGTAAAAAAAACTAAAAAAATCCTCGAAAAATTTGCAGGGATGAAAAAAAACATCTAACTTTGCACTCGCAAAACGGGAACAACACCAACGTCCCGCAAGCAAAGACAAATAATGACTCCGTGGCTCAGTTGGTAGAGCAAATGACTCTTAATCATTGGGTCGTGGGTTCGAGCCCCACCGGGGTCACAAGACAAAA
The DNA here is from genome assembly GCA_009775375.1 of Muribaculaceae bacterium. Lineage (GTDB taxonomy): Bacteria > Bacteroidota > Bacteroidia > Bacteroidales > Muribaculaceae > Lepagella. The sequence continues at coordinate 2,226 of VSPO01000239.1, forward strand.
TGGCAAATCGCCGCAAAGCACTGAAATCAGTTGATTTTCAGTGCTTTTTCTTTTTGCCAAAATCGAAGAACACTGAAAAATATTACGGTCGGCTGTGAGTGATGTGTGAGTGGTCACAATTGTGAGCGATTTCACTCACAGTTGATAATTCGGGTCAAGCCGAAAGCACGGTGCATATGTTAAATTGGGCAATTAGAAGTGTTAAATTTTTAGGCGTAGAGTTT
>VSPO01000024.1 GCA_009775375.1 Muribaculaceae bacterium
GAACCGCAGACCCTCTGCTTGTAAGGCAGACGCTCTAAACCAGCTGAGCTAATCGCCCGATTGCGAGTGCAAAGTTACGCCAAAATTCCATATCTGCCAAATTTTTTTGCTAATTTTGTGAAAAATTTTTCGAAATACTTGCGTCTAAATCTACAATCACGTGATATTCACCAAGATGCAAGGCTTCTCGATTCGAGCTTTTTCTTATGGTAAAAGAGATAAAAATAGAAGACTTCAATTATGACCTCCCGGATGAGCGCATCCCGAGGCATCCCCTCCGGAAACGCGACGCGTGCAAACTCCTTCTTGCCCGCCCCGACGGAATCATCAGCCACCGCCGATTTGCCGACCTTCCCGGGCTTCTCCCGACAGGGTCGATGCTCATCTGCAACGACACAAGGGTCATAAACGCCCGCATTACTTTCCACAAACCGACCGGCTCCAGAATTGAGGTCTTCCTTCTCGAACCGCTCGACCCTGCCGACTATGTGCTGACCTTCCAGACTCGCAGCAAATGCATCTGGAATTGTCTCGTCGGAAATCTAAAGCGTTGGAAAAACGGAAACCTCTCCATCGAGATAAATCCCGAGGGGACCGACAGCCCTGTCATACTTTCCGCCACGCGTCTGCACCCCACCGAAGGCAATGCCCACGCGATAGAATTCTCCTGGGACAACCCCGACGTCACATTCGCAAGCGTCGTCGAGGCTGCAGGATTCATCCCAATCCCTCCTTATCTGAAACGCGAATCCGAGCAGAGCGACGCTTCCGACTATCAGACCGTCTATGCCGACGCCAAAGGTTCGGTGGCAGCGCCCACAGCCGGACTGCATTTCACGCCCGAAGTGTTCGCCGACCTTGAGGCCCACAACATCCCCGTCGGCAAACTGACCCTGCATGTCGGAGCAGGCACCTTCCAGCCCGTAAAATCAGAAAATATTGGCGGTCATCCTATGCACACGGAGACCTTCTCCGTCTCACGCCAATTAATCAGCAAGCTGATCGCCCAAAAATCGGGCAATCATCCTATTGTCGCCGTCGGGACAACCTCCGTGCGCACTCTCGAATCCCTCCCCTACATCGGCGCGGCGATAATGCGCTGCGATGACAATCTCCACGTAGGCCAATGGGAAGCCTACGACCCCGAAGCTCGCTCAATCGACACCGTAGCCGCTCTTCAGGCAATCGCCGACTACCTTGACTGCAATGGAGAATCCACGCTGACCGCCTCCACTGCCATAATGATTGCCCCGGGGTTCAATTGGAGAATGGTAGACGTGATGGTCACTAATTTCCACCAGCCCCAGTCCACGCTCCTGCTTCTCGTTTCGTCGTTCCTTGGCGAGAAGGACGGGAAACCACGTTGGAGGGAAATATATAATGAGGCGCTGCGCGAAGACTATCGTTTCCTTTCGTATGGCGACGCCTGCCTTTTCTTCCCCAAGGCCGACCCTGTCATATCCTTGCCGGCTTCGAAAAGCATAGGCGCAAGATTTCTCGTTGCCTCATATTTTGCCGGCAACCTTAAGGATTGCAACAGATTTGACGACTGCGACGACCTTCAAGCCATCCAGACGGCATTACTTAGCCTTGACCGCGACAAATCCAACGGCGATACGGAGCTGAAAATAGACGTTCACGCTTCCGGCACGGCCTTCCGATTTTTCGTGGCTTCCACCGCTTCCTCCCCGGGGAAGATTGCAGTAGTGACGGGCACTCCACGCCTATGCTCCAGGCCAATGGCTCCCATGCTGGGCGTGCTGACGAAAGCCGGGGCGGAAATAGAGGCACTCGGAGAAGGCGGCACGGGGCCATTCAGGATAACCGGGCGCAGGCTAAAAGGGGGAGATTTTGAAATACGCGGCGACGTAAGTTCGCAATTCGTGTCTGCCCTCATGCTCGCGGCTCCGACATGGGAGGGCGGCATGCGACTGCGTTTCACCACTCCCCTTGTATCGCGTCCATATGTGGAAATGACGGCCTCCATAATGAGGAGATTCGGGATTTCTGTGTGTCTGGAGGATGAGTGCGTTTCAGTTGAACCGGGATGCTACCTGACACCCCAAGGATTCAACGTGGAGCCTGACTGGAGTGCCGCAGGATTTTTCTATGAGGCTGCTTCCCTGAGGAATCACCCTTTGCGCATCGCCGGATTGGCAAAACCTGAGGAATCCCTTCAGGGAGACTCTGCAACCGCCACCTTCTTCGACCTTCTGGGCATTGGCTCCACATTCCAGAGTGGATATGTAGAGATTAAGCGGCTGCAGGATTCGCCGGAAGACTACGAAGCCGACCTTTCACATAACCCCGACCTTGCGCCAGCCCTTGCCGTGGCCTGTGCTCTCAACGGAATCCGATTCCTTTTCTCCGGCGTGAGAAATCTCCGCGTCAAGGAATGCGACCGCCTCGCTGCAATAAAGGCAGAACTCGCCAAACTCGGTTTCGACATAACCGTCGGCGACGACACGCTGCAATGGGACGGAACATCCATCCTTCCCGACCCCGATTCTGTCATAACCACCTACGACGACCATCGAATAGCGATGGCATTCGCCATGGTAGCCCTTAAGACGGGAAGCATACGCATCGCTCATCCGGAGGTGGTAGACAAATCATTTGCAGATTTCTGGGAGAAGCTTCCCCAATTGGGGCTGACATGCACCCGCAAGGACGAAATCATGACGGTGACTCGTCATGAAATCCCCTAAAAGCAACAAATACACCTGAAAAATATGAAAGGAGCGCTCGTAATTTTCATAGCAATGGTCGTGATAGGAATCATTCTGTATCTGACCGACGTTTTCTATTATCGCAAACGCCATCCCCGCCGGGAAGAGGAGGCCGATGCGAACATCAACTTTGCGGATTCCGAAAAAACCGACAGCCGCCTGCTTGATGAAAGCGGCGGAATATGCTGCGGGGCACATACAGTCTGTGAGAAAACCAATCTTTCCCCGCTGACAGGAGACGTGGTCTATTTCGACGACGAGGAACTCGACCGCTTCATTGGGCGCAAAGCCGACGAATACACGCCGGAAGAGATTGAGGAATTCCGCGACGTCCTGCTGACGCTCCTTCCCGAAGACGTGGCCGGATGGAGCCGAAGCATACAGGTCAGGGGCATCACGCTCCCCTCGGAAATACGCGAAGAACTCCTGATGATCGTATCCGACCTTAGATAGCCTCAAACAGACAGAAAACAATGCTGTGGCAACTACTTAATGATATTGCCACGGCATTGTTTTTCTTGTCCGACTTATGGCCTAATCCAATCCAAGTCCGGGATATTTCTCCATATATGTGATAAAGTTGATTCTTTTCGTTATCGGCACGACTTCCGACGATGCGTAGGCATTATAGACCGGACTCAGTATCTTCAATCCGTCGAGATACGCTCCGGAGCAGCCCATATTTTCCAGAAAGCGGAATGCCACGAGGTCGGCCTCAAGCACCTGGTCGGGAGAGAACGCAAAAGCATACTTCATCGGGGTGGGCTCGGGATTGTTGATGGTGATGTTTTTGTCTCCCTCGAAGTAATAGATGTTGCCATTGTCGTTGGCCTCAGGCAGCAGGGCATCGGCTGCAACGGCCGCCCCGACTGTCCCCACCACAACCATTGCAGCCACAAGATTGTCGCGCCTCGATTTCTTGGCGTCTTCAAATAGTTTCTGAAGATAATGGCGATAGGCTCCATGTACGAATTCATGGGCCACAAAACCCATCACGATGTCATTATTTATCCCCTTCATCGAGAGTAAGCCTTCCGTCAGGCATATTGCAAAACCATTGTCGGTCAGCATTGTGTAAAGGTCAATTGCATCAGTATCTATCACGTATAAATTGCAATCCAACCTAAGGCCGCTTATTCCCATCGCCTGAAGAAGCGAATCGCAATATGCCTGCTTCGATTCTACAATCGATTCGTCGTATTGCGGATAAAGTCTCGGCAGTTCCTGCCATTTCTCCTTTGCCTCCTTCTGGGCGCCGCCGTCCTTCTTGATAGCCTTCTCGAATTTGGCAAAACGCTTGTTGTTGTCGATCGCAACTCTCCAAAATTCCTCAGGAGAATTCTCAAGGAGATTCTTTGCCTCATATGCGACATCATATTTGCCGACAAACTTCTCTGCCCTCTTGTCGATGGCATACATCGAGACATACATCACGACCACTGCCAAAAGCAACATAATCCTTTTCATAAGCAATGACATTAAAAATTCAACGACTCTCAATAATTTCTCCACAAAGATAATAATCTCTCATGACATATAATACATCTCAATCAAATTTTTTCATGCCGTCAATTCCCTTTTTCATATTCGGAAGCGCTATCCAATCTTTGACACTTTACAAAGATAATCATCTTCAACACTGTAGGTTGCTACAATTTCAATGTAGCACCGAACGAATCACAATAAAATCATATCGTTGAATAGCGATTGCTTCCCCCCTTTCCCTTTATCCGAATTTCCGTGTTTTCAGAATGAAGACTTTGACGTTTAGAGGATTTTTGCTAATTTTGCATTCCACTCCCCTCTCTCTTGTCCTGTCAGCCATATCGGCATATATGCCGGGATGGCTAAACGGGTTTTGTAGGAAACAATGGGGGCTTCATCCGCCCATTCATTAACAAAAATATTAGACAAAAATTCAACACATAAACATATGGCAAATCAGGAACTGACCGAACAAGAAATCGTACGCCGCAACAGCATGCAGGCCTTGCGCGACAGAGGCATTGAGCCTTATCCGGCCCCCGAATACGTAGTGACAGGACATTCTGCCGAAATCAAGGAAACTTTCGTCGACGGGCAGGAACCGGCTCGCGAAGTGGCCGTGGCGGGACGCCTCATGAGCCGCCGCATCATGGGGAAAGCCTCATTCATCGAGCTTCAGGATGCCGAAGGGCGCATCCAGGTCTACGTAAGCCGCGACGACCTATGCCCCGGGGAAGACAAAGATGCCTACAACGTGGTCTTCAAAAAGCTTCTCGACATAGGCGACTTCATCGGAGTGAAAGGCTACGTATTCCGCACCCAGATGGGGGAAATCTCCATCCATGCACAGGAAATCACGGTCCTCTCTAAAAGCCTTCGTCCGCTCCCGATCGTGAAGATGAAAGACGGCAAAGCCTACGACGCCTTCACCGACCCCGAGCAACGCTACCGCCAGCGTTACGTCGATCTCGTCGTCAACAAGGGAATCAAAGACATTTTCATCAAACGCACGAAAATGTTCAACTCCATGCGTGAGTATTTCAACTCCCACGGCTACATAGAGGTGGAGACCCCTATCCTTCAGGCAATCCCCGGCGGCGCTTCGGCTCGCCCGTTCATCACCCATCATAACGCACTCGATATCCCCCTTTACCTCCGCATCGCCGATGAGCTTTACCTGAAACGCCTTATCGTAGGAGGCTTTGAGGGAGTCTATGAATTCTCAAAGAATTTCCGCAACGAAGGCATGGACCGCACCCACAACCCCGAGTTCACCTGCATGGAAATCTACGTCTCCTACAAAGACTACAACTGGATGATGGCCTTCACCGAGAAGATGCTCGAAAAAATCTGTCTCGACGTCAACGGCACCACCGAAGTTAAAGTGGGCGACAACACAATCTCCTTCAAGGCCCCCTACCCACGCGTCACCATGACCCAGGCAATCCTCGACAAGACCGGATTCGACATCACCGGAAAGACCGAAGAGGAGCTCCGCGCCTTCTGCAAGGCAGAGGGAATCGAGGTCGACGAGTCCTTCGGCAAGGGAAAGCTTATCGACGAGATTTTCGGTGAGAAATGTGAAGGTTCGTTCATTCAGCCGACTTTCATCATCGACTATCCCATAGAGATGTCGCCCCTGACCAAGCGCCACCGCAACGATCCGCGCCTTACCGAACGCTTCGAGCTTATGGTCAACGGCAAGGAACTTGCCAACGCCTACTCGGAGCTCAACGACCCGATCGACCAATACGAACGGTTTGTAGAGCAGATGCGCCTTGCCGATAAGGGCGACGACGAAGCCATGATCATCGACGCCGATTTCATCCGCGCCCTCGAATACGGCATGCCCCCGACTTCGGGAATGGGCATCGGTATGGACCGTCTCGCAATGCTGATGACCGGACAATCCACCATTCAGGAAGTGCTTCTGTTCCCTCAGATGCGTCCTGAGAAAAAGCAGGTCAAGGAGGAGCAGGAAAAGGAGGCTGAATGATGGGCGGATTGGGAAAGATTGCCGTTGTGGGAGCCGGCAGCTGGGCCACTGCTCTCGCCCGTCTGCTCCTGCTCAACAACGACCGTATCGCGTGGTATGTACGGCGCCCCGAGCGCATCGAGGAGTTCATAAAATCCCGTCGCAATCCGGTCTATCTCAGCGACGTCATATTCGACACGACAAGAATAGACTTCCATTCCGACATCAACGTGGTTGTCGGGGCGGCCGACACCTTGGTCGTGGCCATTCCCTCCCCCTACTTCAAGGCTGAGGCTGAAAAAATCTCAATCCCGCTGGAGGGAAAGAACATCGTTTCCGCAGTAAAGGGAATCGTGCCCGACGACAATCTGATCGTGACCGAATGGTTTGCCCGCCGCTACGGATGCCGGGAAGAGAACTTGCTCGTCATCGGCGGCCCTTGCCATGCCGAGGAGGTCGCGCTCGACCATATGAGCTATCTGACCATTGGCTGTCGCGACACCGGGAAAGCCCGCCTCTTCTGCGACGCCATATCCGGCCCCAAACTTAAGACCATCGTCTCCGACGACGTTGCCGGCATCGAATATGGAGCAGTCCTGAAAAACGTCTATGCGATAGCATCCGGAATTATCGACGGAATGAAGGCCGGCGATAATTTCAAGGCTATGCTCGTCTGCAACGCCGTCTCGGAAATGCGAAGGTTCATCGATTCTGTAGACCCCATGCATCGCGACATCTGCCGCTCGGCTTATCTCGGCGACTTGCTCGTGACATGCTACAGCCTCTTCTCACGCAACCATAATTTCGGTGCGATGATCGGGAAAGGCCATAGCGTGAAAGCAGCGAAAATGGAAATGGAAATGGTGGCCGAGGGGTACTACGGCACCCGCTGCATCCATCAGATCAACCGGACGGACACCCACGTCGATATGCCAATCCTCGATTGTGTCTACTCCATCCTGTATGAAGGACGCAACCCAAGGGAGGCATTCAGGGAAATAGCAGATTCCTTCACTTAAAACATTTATTCCCGGGTAGACGTTCTTACATAAGAGGACGTCTTCCCTTATCAGGGAATTGGCCATTACCGTTTACGAAATTAATTTACCAAAATATATCAACAAGACAATGAAATCTATTGAAATCAACATTCAGGATGCTCTTAGTTTCGCGCAAAATCAGTTTGACTCCAACAAAGCTCAGGCTGAGGAGGCATTCGGAAAACTCGAAAACGGCTCCGGAGAAGGCAACGACTTCCTCGGCTGGCTCAAGCTCCCCTCTTCTGTGAAGCCGGAGCTCGTGGAGAGCATCGCAAAGACGGCCGCCCGTCTGCGTAAGAACTGCGAATACGTGGTCTGCGTCGGCATTGGAGGCAGCTATCTCGGTGCGAAAGCCGTCATCTCCGCCCTCTCGGATTCTTTCGCTGATTTCTACGCTCCCACTCCCGGCAACCCAAAGGTGCTTTATGCCGGACAGAACATCGGCGAGGAGTATACCGCCGAGCTTGAGAAGCTTCTTGACGGAAAGAAATTCGGAATTATCGTAATCTCAAAGAGCGGAACCACCACCGAGCCCGCAATCGCTTTCCGCATACTCAAGGAATTGCTTGAGAAGCAGGCCGGCAAGGAAGCAGCAAAAGACCTTATCGTTGCCGTGACTGATGAGAAGAAAGGTGCGCTACGCACTCTCGCCACCCAGGAGGGCTATGAGACATACGTGATTCCCGACAACGTCGGCGGCCGTTTCTCCGTGCTGACCCCGGTCGGCTTGCTCCCGATTGCCTGTGCCGGCTTCGACATCGCCAAGCTTCTTGAAGGCGCCGCTGAGATGGAGCAGACTGCCAAGAACCCCTCTGAGGAGAATCCCTGCGAGGTCTACGCCCGTATGCGCAATGCCCTTTATCAAAATGGAAAGAAGATTGAGATTCTCGTCAACTATAATCCCAAGCTCCATTTCTTCGCTGAATGGTGGAAGCAACTCTATGGCGAGAGCGAAGGGAAGGATGGCAAGGGCATATTCCCCGCTGCCGTAGATTTCACCACCGACCTACACTCCATGGGCCAGTGGATCCAGGAAGGTGAGCGCACAATCTTCGAGACCGTCCTCTCCGTGAAAGAGCCGGCCATCACGCGCCGCATTCCGGAAGATGCCGACAACCTCGACGGCATCAATTATCTTGCCGGGAAACGCATCGACGAAGTCAACAAGATGGCAGAGCTTGGCACGAAGATAGCCCACGTAGATGGCGGAGTGCCCAACATGCGCATCGACATCGACAAGCTCGACGAGCACTCTCTCGGCCAACTCATCTATTTCTTCGAGAAAGCCTGCGGCATCAGCGGCTATATGCTCGGCGTGAACCCGTTCAACCAGCCCGGTGTGGAGGCCTACAAGAAAAACATGTTCGCTCTCCTCGAAAAGCCCGGCTACGAGAAAGAGACCGAAGCCATCAAGGCAAAACTCTGACCCCAAAGACAACATCCGAATTGAATAGCAGCCATATCTAACTGCTATAATTCGAGAAACCAAAATATATCAGGAGGCTGGAAATTTCCGGCCTCCTGATATATTTTATATGTATAGGCTGAAAAGCGGTTTGTCGAAAGGTGGCCACCCAAAAAGTAGTCGATATCCAAAGAGAATTAGCATGCCGTAGCCTATAGCGCAAGGTGGACAATCGCGCTTTTTTGGTGGATAAATACGCTTATTGTGTTAATTCCTACTGAGGTTTCTGAAAAATGAATTAAATTTGCGATCCCATGCGAGGCAGGCCGACTTTCCCTTCTCCCCCGGCCTTGACATCGCATCCTCGTAAGCCTATCATTTATCATGAAACCTAGAAAACTCATAGCCCTGCTGATTCCTGCGCTCTTTGCGCTGCTGCAATGCCACGCGATGCCGGCGCCTAAGGTCGCCGACATCTATACCGCGTCACATCTGACGATGCGCGAAGGCTTGTCGCATAATTTCGTGGAAGACATTTTCCGCGACTCCAAAGGATTCATATGGATCGCCACCTCCGGTTCGCTTGCCCGTTATGATGGCTATCGGTTTGTCAATTTCACCCCGAATTCTCCCGCACGCTATCTGAAAAGCACTTTCGTAAGAAAACTTGCAGAAGACAGCCGGGGCCGTCTTTGGGTGGCAAGCGACGGCGGCATAGATATTATCGACACCGACAACCTGTCTCCCGTCGAACTCCCCGACCCTACCGGGAAATTCCGGAAAATCTGCAGGCAGCCCTCAGGCTACATCTCCGTCTCTGCCGAAGGAGACATCTGGATCCGCACCTACGAAGAGATAATCTGTCTCCACTTTGACGAGGAAGGAAATCTGGCAGACATAGTGTCAATACCCCATCATTCAAAGTCAATCTACATCACCGGAGCCGTAAAGCCTGTTTCGGGAGACGGCATCTGGGCCGGTATCGGCGGGAAAGTATGCAAACTCAGCTATTCAGCCGGAAAAATCAAGACAACCCCCATATCCCAAGGACTCGCATTCGACGTTGATGTCAACATCGCGGATTTTCTTGAAAAGAATGGTAGGATATGGGTGGCGACCGACATAGGTCTTTTCTGCTACGACCGGAAATCTGACCAAGTCAAATCATATCACACCGGACTGGAAGAAGCCGGAATGCTGTCGCAAAACGTGCTCACTTCATTAGCGGTATCTCCCCGGGGCAACCTTATCGTCGGGTCGCTCAACGGCATGAATGTATATGACGAGACTTCCGACCGTTTCTCTCATCTCAAACTCTCCGACCTGAGCCGCGAACATCTTGGGCTCAACAGCGACTTTATCAACTGCCTGCTTCTTGAGAATGGAAATCTTTGGGTCGGGACCGAGGGATGTGGCATAGGGCTGATTCATCCCCGATCCCTTTTCGCAAAGACTCTTCGCCATAATTACGATAATCCGGCTTCACTCTCCCCAAATCCTGTAAATGCTATTTATGAAGACAGCGAAGGCAACGTCTGGATCGGCACCGTCGAAGGCGGACTCAACCGGGGACGCTCCGACTTCAACGGAGGGTTCTCTCATTTCCGCTTCCCCGATGTGCTATCCCACAACTCCGTAAGCGCCATCACAGGCGACCGCGACGGGCATCTTTGGGTCGGAACATGGGGAGGCGGGCTCAATCTCCTGAGCCGCACGAACCCCAATAAGAAGGCCACCGTATTCCGCACCACAGACAATGCCCGCCACAAACTCGACTACATAGGCACCCTTGCCTACGACCCCTACAACAACGCTATATGGATAGGTGCGAATCTCGGAATCTACATCTACAATATCAATTCCGGCCGCCTCTCCCTTCCCTTTCCCGAAGCGGCCAATGCCAAGGGGAGCGTGGCTTCTGTCGTCTCCGCCGACGGAATTCTATGGATTGGCGGACTGGAAGGGATGTATGCCATCGACCTTCGGCGCCGGTCCGACAAGGATTTCTCCTTCCGACGTTATCTCTGCAAACTCGACAAACCCGAGACCGAGGCCGCAGAAAAAATAACGGCACTTGCCGTAGCCAACGACGGCACTCTTTGGGTCGGATCAAACGGCAACGGAATATACCGGCGCACATTTGTAGATGGGAAAGAGACATTCGTAAACTACAGCACGGCCGACGGCCTGCCCAACGACGTGGCCCACGGAATAGCCGAAGACACTCACGGAAATGTCTGGGTCTCCACCTACCACGGATTGGCTTGCCTAAAAAAGGATGGCCAGATCGTCAACTACGATTGCTCTAATGGGATAGACACCGAGCAATTCTATTGGAACGCGTCCCTGCGCCTTGCCAACGGCGACATCCTGTTTGGAAGCGTCGACGGTTTGCTTGCCGTAAAAGGTGAGGCACCGGAATCCGACAACAAATCCTTCCCGGTGGTGTTCACGTCAGCCTCGTCAGATTCCGGACAAAGCTACGCGCTATCGTCCGGCGGAATGAGCATCCCTGAAGACGAAAAGTCGATGGAGATGGCTTTCTCGTCGCTTGATTTCGCGGGAGGGAGGCAAGGGCATTTCTTTTATAGGATGGTGGGGTTCGACGATGAATGGAAGGAGCTCCCCACCGGGCGCAATAGCGTCAGCTACACCAATTTGAGTCCCGGAGATTATTCTCTTGAGGTGAAATATGTAGCCGCCGGTCAGTCTGCCCATTCCGCCCCGGTCTCATCCTTCAAGATTGAAATCGTGCCCAATCTCTACAAACGCTGGTGGTTTATCTTCATTCTTTTGGCAGCGGCCCTCGCCATAGTCTGGACCATTTACCGCTGGAGGGTCAGGGATCTCACGAAGCAGCGCAACAATCTCCGCAATGCTGTCGATGAGGGAGTGAAGGAGATCAGCCAGCAAAAGAATCTAATCGAAGCCCATGCCAAGGAACTGCTGATTCAGAACGAAGAGCTCAAGCACCGCAATGCTCAGATCAGCGAGCAGAAGACCCAGCTTGCCGAGATGAACCGGAAGGTCCAGAAGATGACCGTCGACCGGATATCCTTCTTCACCAACATCACCCATGAATTCCGCACCCCGATCACCCTCATCATCGGTCCGATTGAAAGAGCCCTGAAGCTAAGTTCGAATCCAAAGGTGATCGAGCAGCTGAATTTCGTGGAACGGAACTCAAAATATCTCCTCTCGCTCATCAACCAGCTTATGGATTTCCGAAAGGTGGAGGCAGGGAAAATAGAGATTCTACCGACGCGCTCGAATTTTGAGAAATTCGTAGAGGAAGTGGTGCTTCCTTTCCGCGCATATGCCGAAGAGCGTCATATAGAGATTGGCATGAGGTTTCATATCCGGTCGGCAGAATTCAGCTACGACCGGGAGGCCATACGCAAAGTGCTTATCAACCTTCTCGGGAATGCCATAAAATTCACTCCCGACAACGGGCGTGTCACTCTTTACGCAGCCTTGTTCAAAAGCACACTTTGCAACCATCCCAACACTCTCTACATAAGCGTCTCCGACACCGGCAACGGCATCGACGAGGCCGACATCGACAAGGTGTTCAACCGCTTCTATCAGGGTAAGAGCCAGATTAAATATCCCCTTATCGGAGCTTCCGACAGCGGAATCGGCCTGTATCTTTGCCGGAAGATTATGGAGGTCTACGGCGGAAATATCTCCGTGCGCAACAATCATGGAGCCGGGTGCACGTTCCGTGTGCTCGTGGGCGTTCCTGACGAAGACCTTGCCATAAAGGTCGATTCTGACGCTACCTCTGGAAATGCCGGACAGTCTTCCGGCGACGCCCCTCAGGCAGAGTCCGGAACCCGACTGACCGTATTGGTTGTGGAAGATAATTCCGACATGCGCTCATATGTGCGCTCAATCCTGACCGATTTCTACGACGTGGTGGAAGCCGCCGACGGTCGCGAAGGTCTCGACATCCTCCTTTCCCGCAACATCGATTTCGTGATCTCCGATCTCATGATGCCGGTCATGGACGGCATAGAGTTTTCCAAGAGGGTAAAGGAGAATTTCGAGATTTCCCACATCCCCTTCCTGATGCTGACTGCGAAGACCTCTTCCGAGTCTCGCCTCGAAGGCTATCGCTCGGGAGTGGACGAATATCTCCAGAAGCCTTTCGATGAAGAGATTCTCCTCGCCAGGATAAAGAATATCCTGGAGAACAAGCGTCGCTACCAGCGACAGTTTACTGCCGATTTGAAGACCGATGCCCTCAATGTCCCGGAAGAGAGTGTCGACAAGAAATTCGTCGACAAGCTGCTTGAATCCCTGGCCAACAATTATAAGAATTCCTATTTCGACGTGGGTGACCTTGCCGAATCGCTCGGCGTGAGCCGCAGTCTGTTGGGAAGAAAGGTGCAGAGCCTCGTGGGCGAGACTCCGACGCAGTTTATACGCACCTATCGCCTGAAAATCGCACGTGAACTGCTCCTGAAAAACCGCACGAGCCATGCCATGAACATCTCCGAGATTGCTTTTGAAGTCGGATTCAACGACAGCAAATATTTCACCCGCTGCTTCACCCGCCACTTTGGCCTCCCGCCCAGCTCCTTGCTCAAAGACAAGCCTGACTGACACTTACCAACCTATTACCAACATGGCCCATTGTCGGATTTAAAAAATTTGCATCTTTATTAACTTATTTTTGGTTTTGTCCACCTTATTTATTGAAATTTCCACCTATCCACAGCCAATTGAGACTAATTTTGCACACGCTTCCGTCCCCCCGGGGGATGGAGACGATGAAAGTTAAACCAATTAAACAAACCTAATATCATTATGAAGACTGAAAAATGGATGCTTCCGGCAGCGTTTGCCATTCTCCTCTCGGCAACCGCCTCCTGCGACGACTGGGGGAAGCAGGATCCCCCGGCGGGGAACCAGGTCATTCCGACACTCGAAAACGTGGCGGCATATGATTTCGAGGCCGAGGAGGGAATCGACCCCTCATGGAGGCTCGTGGCTAATCCGGGTGGCAACGCCCCGCAAATCATCAACGATGAGACCGAGCTGAAAGGCGGGAAGGTGCTCGAAATTGCGGGTGGACATGCCGTAATCGCAAATCCCCTCAACAGGGTCGTGCTCCAGAACGCGGTGTCGCTGACATTCTGGCTCTACCAGCCGGTAGCGACCGCGACGGATGACGATGGAAACGAGACCACACAACCCCAAGACATCTCCTCTCCACTTATTACATTCGAAAACGACACGGCCAACGGCCGGCTCGCATTCAATGCCAACGGCGGCATAACATATAATGCCGCCGATGGGGAATGGATTGAAAACGATCCCTCCTCCGTCACGACAGGATACCTCAACCCCGGGGAATGGCATTACGTGGCCATCATTGTCGATGGCGACGGATATGACTACTACGTCGACGGCGACCGCAAGGTCAGCAAGCCTGTCGTGGATTTCGATTGCTCAAAAATCGTGAAATTTGCCAACAACGTCCCCGTCATGACAATTGGTGGAGCGGAGACTGCAAGCCGCTGGCTCATCGACGACCTCAAGGTCTACCGCAACAAAATCACCGAGAAGGAGACCAAGCGACCCAATCTCGGAGGTGGCAGTTCCGACGAGCCTGTCATCGACCTATCGACCTGGACCCTGGTCGGCAATGAAGACAACACCACCGGATTCTGGAGCACATGGGCTCCTTACGTCAATCTCACAGGCGACGGCACCATCCACTACGACTTCTATAATTTCCACGGAGGAAAGACCGACAACTGGTGCAACTGGGGTCTTGTTCTGACCAATGGCCCCGAACGCGGTGGCGACGGCTATCTTGAATATCTTTATCTTCGCGCCGATGCCTACGGATGGGGTGCCAACTACAATGGCGACAATATCAAACATGACTTCGACTTCGGCACATTCATGGCTGAGATGGACGGAGCTTTCATATCTATGGACATCACCCGCTCCGAAACGGACGTGACCGTCACTGCTGTCATCACCGCCGCCGACGGCAAGACCCAACGCAACTACTCCATAAAAGTTGAAGGAGTCGACAGCGAAGTGCTTGGCACTTTCCTCACTTGCGAAGGCTCCCACCTGCGTATAAATCCCGAGACCGTATTCGTCGGACAGACCTACAAGCCCAAGCAGCTCATGACAGGAGCGGCAGACCTTTCCACCGGATTCTGGGGAGCCCATTCTCCCAACAACCGTTTCGACGGTCCGTTCAAGAATTATGGCTTTGAGTTTACCAACCATTCCACAGGCGGCGCCAACTGGAACAACTGGGTTCTCGTATGCTCCAACGGGCCCTGGGTAGGTGAAGACGGCTATGCGGAGCATTTCGTTGCCCGTTCCGATGCCTATGGCTGGGGAGCCGCTTCAGAAGCCGGGAAAATATCCTACGAACAAACCTATAATTTTGACACATATGCCGCCGACATGGTCGACGCCAAGGTGAAAATCATAATGTCGTACGACGGCAGCAAGCTGACAATCTTCAACACCACCACTACGGCAGATGGCCGCCAACTCCCCGACTACAAGATCACGGCCAATGAGATTCCCGCTCCGATCGGACTCTTCTTCACGGTCGATGGCTCATGTCTTGAATTCTCCAAAGTGGGCTACTATCCTTGGTCGACTGTCGGAAAATAAACCAAATACTTAAAATCTAATGTGTGGCCGGATTCCGGCACACTATAACATGACATCAATATGAATAATAATCGAATAACAGCCGAAGGACGGCGGAGCTTCTCGCTCCGCCTCCTCCTCCCGCTTCTGTTGCTGGCCCTGGCCGCATTCCCGGCTGCCGCGCAGATCGTGAAGGGTGTCGTGACCGATCCCTCCGGAGAACCGTTGATAGGGGCGACAGTGCTCGAAAAGGGTTCCACCAACGGCACCGCCACCGACATCGACGGAATGTTCCAACTGAATCTTAAGGATGCGAGAAAAGGCATTCTCGTGGTTTCATACGTAGGCTTCGCCTCTCAGGAAATCCCCGTAGCCGGCAAGACCGACTTCAAAATCGTCCTTCAGGAGGAGAGTGAGGTGCTCAACGACCTCGTTGTCGTGGGCTATGGCCAGCAGAAGAAGGAATCTGTGGTCGGAGCAATCTCACAGGTGAATTCCGGCGACCTTCTCGAAACCCCGTCGGCCAACCTCTCGCAGGCTATCGCCGGAAAGATTCCCGGAGTCATCACCTCTCAGACCTCCGGTGCACCGGGCGCCGACGACGCAGCCATCTATATCCGTGGACGCGCCACTTTCTCCGGCGACGCCCAGCCCCTTATTCTCGTCGACGGAATCGAGCGTTCTTTCTCGCAAATTGCTCCCGACGATATCGAGACCATATCCGTGCTTAAAGACGCCTCCGCGACAGCAGTCTATGGTGTGCGCGGTGCAAACGGCGTAATGCTTATCACGACAAAGCGTGGCAAGGATCAGAAGCCGGTCGTGAGCCTCACTGCCTCATGGCAATGGCAGACCCCTACCCGCAAGGACACGTATCTCGACTCCTACCAGTCCGTATCGCTCCTTGAAGAGGCCCTCGCCAACGACGGACTCCCTTCCCAATACTCCTCCTCCGACATAGAAATGTATGGTCGCTCGGTGGCAGGTCAGCTTTCCGGTATCGACGCGCTGCTTTATCCCAACGTCGATTGGTATGACGAAATCCTGCGCTCTTCCGCTCCATCGCAACGCTACAATGCCAGCGTGCGCGGCGGCACTAAGCGTATGCGCTATTATGCCTCGCTTGAATACTACGACCAGGAGTCGCTTTTCAAGAATCTCTCCAACGACCCCTATGGAAACTCCTCATCCCTCAACTATAAACGCTACGGTTTCCGCGCCAACGCCGACTTCTTCCTGACGAAGAACCTCCAGCTCTCCGTCAACTTCGGCACCCGCTTCGAAGAACGCCGCGGGCCCAATTCTGATGAGCGCGATAATTTCAGCAACATTTTCTATCAGCTCAACCACACTCCGGGCTGGCTCTTCCCGATCGCTTATCAGGTCAGCGACGGCGACATGACGAAGACTCTCTACGGCGGTTCTTCGCAATATCAGAGCAACGTCTACGCCACTCTCGCTGAGGGAGGATACTACAAAGGCACCAACACCGTCAACGAGACGAACTTCATCGCCGACTATAAGATGGACTGGCTGACACCCGGCCTCTCCGCCCGCGCAATGATGAGCTTCGACTATGAAAGCTACCACCGCACGCTCTACTCCAAAGGATTCGCCACCTATGAGCTCAACGACCGTGCCAACTACGAAAGCATTGATGCCTACAACCGATTCAACAAAGACACGCAGCTGACCAACTCCCGCGACAGCTTCTCTCTTTATAAGCTCTACATGGAGGCTCAGGTGAACTACTCACGCGTGTTCGACGATGTCCACGATGTGACGGCAATGGTGCTTTACATGCAAAACGACCTTCGCCGCAATTCCGAACTGGCTCGCCGCTATCAGGGTGTCGTAGGACGTGTCACCTACGCATTCGACAGCCGCTACCTCTTCGAGTTCAATGCCGGATACAATGGTTCCGAGAACTTTGCAAAGGGACGCCGCTTCGGCTTCTTCCCCGCCTTCTCCGCTGGTTGGCGTATTTCGCAGGAAAGCTTCATGGAAAGAACGTCCGACTGGCTAAGCAATCTCAAGCTCCGTGCATCCTACGGACAGGTCGGCAACGACAACGCCAACAATCAGCGTTTCCTCTACGAACAGAAATGGAGCCAGATCGGCAACGACTACTATTTCGGCAACTCCGGAGTGACCGGAATATTCGAGCAGCAATATCCCAACTATCTCGTGACGTGGGAACGCGCCCACAAATACAACGTCGGCCTTGAATTCGGATTCTTCAACAATGCCCTTTCCGGAAACATCGACTTCTTCTGGGAGAAGCGAAACAATATCCTCGCCGAATATCAGACCCGCCCACTGTGGTTCGGAAGCACATCCGCACTCGGAAACCTCGGAAAGACCGAAAACAAGGGTTTTGAAATCGAGCTCCATTACTCCAACATGATTGGCAACGATTTCAAATACAACATCGGGGCGACCTACTCACATGCCAAGAATAAAATCACAGAGATGAACGAGCCTGCCGGAAAGACCGATTATCGCAAGCGCACGGGCCACGTCATCAACCAATACTTCGGTCTTGTGGCCGACGGATTCGTGACCAAGGCCGACATCGACGGTGGCAACCTCCCCGTTTCGACTTTCGGCGACGTGAAGCCCGGCGACCTCAAATACCGCGACATGAACAAAGACGGCTTCATCGACGAGCGCGACGATACATTCATCGGATATTCCGACATCCCGGAAAACACGTATGCCATCAACCTCGGGGCTGAATGGAAAGGAATCGGCTTCAGCATGATGTTCCAGGGCGTTGACCACGTCAGCCGCTACTACGACGCAGAGGCAATGTTCGCCTTCGTGGCAGGCGGCAAGGTAAAGGTACATCATCTCGACCGCTGGAATCCCTCCCGCAGCGAGGCGGAGAACCTGGCAAATGCCAAATATCCTCTCCTCCACTACGACAGCTACGGCAACCACAACCAACGCGCCAACTCCTTCTTCCTGAAGAACGGCTCCTTCTTCCGCCTTAAGAACATCGAGCTCTCCTACTCTCTCCCGGAGAAATGGATCAAGCACGTCGGGATGAGCCAATGCCGCGTTTTCTTCAATGCCAACAATCTCGTCACGTGGGACCACCTCAACGGCCTGACCGATCCTGAGAGCAACGGCTCCAACCGCTATCCCATCTGCAAGACCATGAACGTAGGCCTTAACATCCAATTCTAATCCCGTAAGAAACAATGAACAAGATTTCAAGAATATTAGCCCTGGCAGCCATTGTCGGCGCGGCGGGATTGACCTCCTCCTGCAGCGACTTCCTCGACAAGCAGCCATCCAATGAGCTCACCAAAGAGAAAGTGCTCGCCGACTGGAACCTCTTCGAGCAATTCCACTACGACACATACAACTTCCTTCGCCATGGCGCCAACCGCCTCAGCGGCTCCTGGCTCGACTCCTCCACAGATCTAGCGCATACGTCGTTCGCCTCAGGCGGAACGCGCACGTCGTTCAACATCGGCAATTATTATGGAGGAGGCGGATGGTCGGAACTCTACGACACATGGGAAAGCCGCTATCGCGCAATCCGCAAATGCAATTTCGTGATTGAGTATGCCACGACCGTGCCCAAGAACCCGCGCAACTCCGATGAAGAGCATGCCGGATTCGTAAGGGTGCTGACTGCCGAGGCCCGTATGCTCCGCGCTTTCTTCTATTGGGAAATGTTCCTCCGCTACGGACCCGTGCCCATCGTCAATGAGGTGCTCGACCCATCGGAAGATATGATCACGCCCTACACGAAACGCCCCTCGACGAAGGAATTCGTTGTAGACTTCATTCTCCGCGAACTTCAGGAATGCGAAGCCGATCTGCTCGATTATTCCACGGCCTGGGCCACGGCCCGCGCCGGGCGCGTGTCGCAGCCCGCCGCAAGAGCCCTCGCTTCGAGAATCAAGCTCTACATGGCTTCTCCCCGTTTCGCCTCCGAGAGCGGAGTGACCTGGCAGCAGGCCGCCGACGCAGCCAAGAACTTCATCGACACCTACGGAGCCAATTTCGGTCTTTTCGCCCAGGCCAACATCGCCCCTGAGGAGAATTATGGCAACGCCGTGCTCTTCTCCACTTATTCAGGAGCCAACAACGAGACAATCTTCTTCCGCAACGATGCCGCGATCAACTGGGACGGCATTTCGCAAGACACCCCCGTCGGTGAAGGTGGAAGCGGAGGCAACTGCCCCTCGCAGAATCTCGTCGACATGTATGACATGGCCGACGGCTCCTCCCCCTTCGCCCAATATGACGCAACCGGCGCTCCGGTCTATCCCTCCGGCGCACAAACTCCGGCAATCAACCCGGCAAGCGGCTACTCCGACGCCGCGATGTGGGAAAACCGCGACCCGCGTCTGAAAGGCACCGTGCTTTACCAAGGCACCCCCTGGGGCACAATGCGCGACAATTCGACAATCGATGTCCGCCCGGGCATGGCCGACAATCCCATCGGCAACGCCAACGCCACCCAGACCGGCTACTACATGCGCAAGTATATCCCCGCCACTATTCTGAGTTCCAATCATGGCGGTTCGGCTCTCCGTCTCTGGACCATCATCCGATATGCCGAGATAATGATGAACTATGCCGAGGCCATGAATGAGGTCAACGGCCCCTGTCCCGAGGTATTCCAGATGCTCGACGCCGTGCGCGGACGAGCAGGAATAGCCGGCACTGTGGCCGACCGTGCCGACCTGCAGAGTAAAGAGGCCATGCGCAACTTCATCCACAAGGAGCGCACCGTGGAATTCGCTTTCGAGGAACACCGCTCCTGGGACGTGCGCCGCTGGAACGTGGCTGTCGAAGCCCTCGCCCGGCCCATCTATGGAGTCAACGTGGCCATGGACGGAACCCTGTCGCGTAAAATCACGCAGCAAAGGGTATTCCAAGAGAAGATGTATCTTTATCCTATCCCGGAGACTGAGATATGGAAAACCAATATCGACAACAACCCCGGATGGTAACCCTTATTTCCTATGACTGAAAAAATCGAACAGATATGAACAACATCATAAGACATATGTCGCTTAAGGGCAGGATGGTCCTGACCGCAGCAGTCTTCGCGGCCTGCTCCCTCTCTGCGACTGCCGACAAGACCGGCAACGTGCTTAAAGGAAGGGTCGTTGACCCCGACGGAAAGCCTATCCCCGGAGCGATGGTCAATCTTGCCGAACAAAGCAAGATGGTCTTCACCGATGAAGACGGCAATTTCTCCATCTCCGACGCCAACTACGACGACGAGGTCAACGCAAAATGCGTCGGCTATCTGACCGCCATCACCCCGGTGGAGAATTTCAACGCGCCGATCACGATCGTGCTCCAGCCCGACAACGACCCCTACTCCCACGAAGTGGCCGTGGCTTTCGACACGCTGCAGAAAAAACTGCTGACCGACTCCCGTTCGGTCGTGAGCGGCGAGGAACTGCAGCGTTATCCCGTCACGGTGCTCCAGAACTCCTTTAGCTCCCTGCTGCCGGGCGTGCAGACCTATGAATGGTCGTCGGAGCCAGGATGGTCGGAGACTACGATGTACGTGCGCGGACTTCGCACAATGAATACCAACGCCCGAAGCCCGCTTATTATCGTCGACAACGTGGAGCGCGACCTATCGTTCCTCGACGCTTTCCCGATTGAAAGCGTGACGGTGTTGAAAGACGCAGCCGCCTCAGCCCTCTACGGTATGCGCGGAGCCAACGGCGTTATCCTCGTGACGACAAAACGTGGCGAGGCCGGAAAAACCCATATCAACTTCACCCAGGAGGTGGGATTCCAGACCCTCTGCGACAAGATGGAGGTGCAGGATTCCTACAACATGGCCCTGACCCGCAACCAGGTGCGCTATCTCTCCGGAATGGAGCCGATGTATTCCCCCGAACAGATTGAGAGATACCGTCAGGTGTGCAATGGTCAGCCAATGGAAGGAATGGACCGCTACCGTTATTTCAATACCAACTGGTTTGACCAACTCTACCGCGAGACTGCCCCCGTGGTCAAGACAAATCTCCAGATTTCGGGCGGCAACAACCGCGCACGCTACTACGTGTCGTTCTCATATCTCCGTCAGGAGGGTATGTGGAACTCCAAATGGACAAACATGATGGACCGCTACTCCACCCAGCATATACTCAACCGCTGGAACCTGCGCACCAATCTCGACATCAACGTCAACAAGTATCTGCGCGTAGGCCTCGACCTGGGCGGACGTATCGACAACATCAACCAGCCTACTACCGGCGTGTTCGACCTCACAACATTCAGTGCCGTGGAGGCGAATCCTATGGAGCCCGTCTATACTCCCGGCGGAGAAATCTATTCATCCACCACCGCCCGCAACCCGGCCCGTCTGCTCGGATCCGCAGGCCAGGAGCGCAACCGCCGCCGCCTGCTTTACTCAACGGCGGAAGTCAATGGCTATCTCGACCCAATCACGAAAGGCCTGGAGGCAAATCTCGTGGTCAGCTTCGACGGCTTTGACGTGCATCAGGCCACTCAGCACAACAGCATCAATACGTATTCCTACGACTACATGAACATGGACGTGCAGCGTCCCGAGGATTTCAAGCTCAGCCAGACCACCACATACTCTGAGCTCACGAATCCAAGCTCTAACGAGCGTGCCAACTCCTGGACCCTCAACTTCCGTTTCGGATTCAAGTACGACCGCACCTTCGGCAAGCACCACGTCAATGCAAACGCCTTTATCCGCTCGTATCAGCAGCGTCTGAACGTGATTGAGGCAAACACCGACAACACCCAGTATTCTTCCGACCGTTTCCTCTCCTACAACGGCACGGCAACCTATGCCTACGACAACCGCTACATCCTTTCCGGAAATATCTCCCGGATGGGCAACGACAACTTCGACCCCGACAACCGCTGGGGCACGTTCTGGGGTGCATCGGGTGCCTGGGTGGCTTCCGAGGAAAGCTTCCTGAGAGGCACGGCCGTCGATCTGCTTAAGCTTCGCGCATCCTACGGAGTGACCGGACAGAGCAACACCGGAGCCGGACGCTATCCCTATCAGTCGATCTATTCCGCTCTCAACGGCTATGGCTTCGGCTACAACGCCACGTGGGTGCCCGGATACGCTGAGACTGTTGCCGGAAACCCCAACAGCCGCTGGGAAATATCCAAGATGGTCAACGTGGGTCTCGACTGGGATTTCTGGGGTCGCAGGCTCTATGGCTCGGTCGACGTGTTCAAGGAATGGCGCAGCGACATTCTCGTGACCCGCTCCACAATTCCTTCCATGATCGGCATCTCATATGCAAAAGACTCCTATGGCAAGGTGGAGAGCAAAGGCTATGAAATCGTGCTCGGCCACGCCAACCGCATCGGCCGCGTGGGATACTCCATCGAAGGGCAGCTCTCCTGGAACACCAACAAAATCACGGAAATGGACGAGACCGAACCGCTCGTGCCCTGGCAGCGCAAGACGGGCAACCGCATCATGGAGGGTGGTACGACCGACCCCTTCGCAAGCCCATTCAACGGCAATGTCGGCGGCTGGAACCAGTATCAATTCGTGGAATGGGCTTCCGATCCCGACCGTGTCGCCACGAGCCAGGCCGACGCCATCGCCCATCCTGAGAAATATCCCTACAACACCGCCTCCGGCGGCAACCAGCCCCTCGGAACGGCTGTCTTCAAGGATCTCAACGGCGACCGCCTCATCGACGAGCGCGACATGACCCCCGTGGGATATACCATCATGCCGGAGCTTACCCCGTCGTTCGCCGTAAACGTCAACTATGCAGGATTTGACCTCCGCGCCGTGCTGACAGGCTATCTCAACCGCAGCGTCTTCATCTCTCCGGCGGCTTCGTTCTCCGGATGGTCGAACATGGGCACCCACGAGGTCACCAAGGCCTGGGGATACTACAACGACGATCCGCAAGACCCCCGCAACCTCAACGCTACATATCCGCGTCCCGTCTACGGCGGCTTCAACAACATCGACTCCAACCGCGACACGAAGACTTATCAGAACGACATTTGGGTGAAGAACGGCAACTATTGGAGCCTTCGCAACATCGAGTTCGGATATTCGCTCCCGACAAGCCTGATCTCTAAAATCCACATGAGCAAGTGCCGCTTCTATTTCAGCGCATACAACGTCTTCAATTGGAGCTCCCTCCCCGACGGAATGGACCCCGAGAAGCCAATGTCTTATTGCTGGTGGTATCCAAAGACCCGCATCTTCAATTTCGGTCTACAAGTAGAATTCTAATCCCGACATATCATGAAATTCAAATCCCTATATATCGCATCTGTGGCAGCCCTCACATTGGGGGCGGCCTCCTGCAGCGACTATCTCGACAAGGAGGTGGACCTCACGCAGCAGGCTGACAATGTCTTCGGCAACTACGACATGACCCGCGGCTTCCTCGCCCATCTCTACGAGGCTTTGCCCGATGCCTTCGCTCCCTACAATTCCGGCGACCTTCAGAATGCCTCGCGCGACTGCATGACCGACAATGCCATCTCTTATTGGAGCGGCCATTACTATCATTCCGTGGTCAACGACGGCTTCAATGCCAACAACCATATCTATTCCACCTACTATTGGGATCGCAACTATCCCGCTATCCGCGGGTGCAACCAATTTCTCCTGAATGCCCGCCCGAGCGTGATCGGCAACTCTGAGAAGCAGGGCGACGACAACCGTCTCTACGACCGCTGGATAGCCGAGGCACGTGTGCTCCGCGCCATCTTCCATTTCGACCTTGCCCAATGGTTTGGCGACATTCCAATCGTTGGTGAGGACGAGAGCGGCACGCCTATTATCTTGACCCCATCCTCAACACTGCCGGGACGCACCCCCTGCGCCGACGTGCTGAAATGGGTGGCCGACGAATGCGACAAGTATAAGGACGACCTCCCCTTCCGCTACTCCAACGAGGAGGAGAACTGGGGCCGCGTGAACGGCGCAGCCGCCTATGCGCTGAAGGCACGCGCCCTCCTTTACAGGGCTTCCCCGCTCCACAACACCACCGGCAACCAGCAGTGGTGGCAGGAAGCGGCTCAGGCCTGCCTCGAATTTTTCGAGAAAAACCGCCAGCAGAGCAACCCCTACCGTCTCTACCGCACCGACGACGACGACCCCAACCAGAACTATTACCAATGCTTCATATCGAATCCGGTGCTCAACAATGAGTATATCTTCAGCCGCTCCGTATGGACCACCCGCGTGATTGAAGAATGCCTCACCCCGGTAGGATTCCAGGGCAGCGCGTCATCATATGCCCGCACCAATCCCACCCAGAACCTCGTGGATTCGTATGAGACAATCAACGGTCTTCCTATCGACAAGGATCCCTCCTACGATCCCCAGAACCCCTATGCCAACCGCGACCCGCGCCTGGAGCAGACCATCTTCCATCATGGCACGGTATGGGGCGACAAGTTCAACAACGAGGAGCGCACGATCGACGTGACTTTCGGCACCGGCATCGACTTCCAGAGCCTTCATGGCGGAACCATGACCGGATATTACACGAAGAAATACGTCAACAACATGTCGTGGGACAAGCCGACAAACTATCGCCATGCCTGCCCCATATTCCGCTATGGCGAGATGCTCCTTAACGCCGCCGAAGCTCTCAACGAGGCAGGACGCACCAACGATGCCTATGCCTTCGTCAATGAGCTGCGCTCCCGCGTCGGCATGCCTCCCTACTCCGGCATGAGCCAGGCCGACCTGCGCGAACGCATCCGCAACGAACGCCGTATCGAGCTTTGCTTCGAAGACCACCGCTATTTCGACGAGCGCCGCTGGAAGCTCTTCGAGGGAAAATCCCCCGCGTCAGAGACCAACGAACCTTACTACAAGCAGGTCTACAACCTTTATGGAGTGACGGTTCATCCCGACGGTCCGCAGCTCTTCGTATTCGGCCCTGCAAGCACGTATCCGCTCCGAGTGTTCAACGCTCCGAAAAACTATTATATCCCCATCCCATACAGCGAGACGGTGAAAGCCAAGCTGCCGCAGACGCCGGGTTGGGAAATGTGATTCCGACATGAGGTCATTACATCCAATAAATGAAAATCATCATGAATAAATACTATATATCCGCCTTCGCGGCAGGTCTCCTATTTTTAGGGGCCTGCAGCGACGACGATGAGATCTGCTATCCCGAAGGACAAGGCATCGTGATCGAGATGCCCCAAGCCAAGGAAGTCGGGGGAACCCACGCCTCTTTCGCCTCTATCTTCCACATGAAAGGCGACGCCCACTACACGAAAGCCGGCTACGTCGTCAGCGAGACGGAAAATCCCACCATCTATGGCAGCGTCTACGATGCTACCATCTCCGGCGACACTATCAAGGCGGCGATATCCGGCCTTGCGCCCGACCGCGAATACCACGTCCGCGCCTTCATGAATGAATATAAAGGCAAGGTGGTGTATTCACAGGAAATAATCGTTAAGACAGGGGAAGGCACCATCGAGGAGGCTCTTGCCAACTACAAGGGGCCACAATACGTGGATTATTACGTCGACATTACCGGATGGGGCAACCGTAATCAATGGAATCTTGCAAACGTCCACGATCCTTCTGTGGTGAAGGCCGCCGACGGCTACTATTACATGTACCAGACCGACGCCTCCTACGGCAACGCCCACGTCGAAGGAGGCCATTTCCATGGACGTCGCTCAAAGGACCTCGTCAATTGGGAATATCTCGGCGGTACGATGCCGACGCTGCCGGATTGGATCGTGCCCAAGCTCAACGAAATCCGCAAATCGATGGGACTTCCCGACGCGGCTCCCGACGTGAACGCTTTCGGATATTGGGCCCCGAGCGTGGTGAAGGTCAACGACAATCTCTATCGCATGTATTATTCAATCGTTGTCCCCGGTCTCCTCAACGGCGAGAACACTTGGAGCGAACGTGCCTTCATCGGAATGATGGAGAATGCCGACCCCGCCAACAACGAAGGCTGGGAAGACAAGGGCTACGTAATAACCAACGCCTCCGACCGCGGCCTGAATTTCAATGTCTCCCCCACCGACTGGGGACACTGCTACTACAAGTTTAACGCTATCGACCCCTCTGCCATCATCACCGAGAGCGGCGAACATTGGCTGATCTATGGCTCATGGCACAGCGGCATTGCCGCCGTGAAGCTCGACCCCTCGACAGGAAAGACAGCCGCCGAACTCGGCAACCCATTCGGCAACACTGCCGACATCGCTCCTTATGGCAAACTAATCGCAACCAGGCAGAAAGGCAACCGCTGGCAGGGCTCGGAAGGGCCGGAGGTGGTATATCGCGACGGCTATTATTATCTTTTCCTCGCCTACGACGAGCTTGCACATGCCTACAACACCCGTGTGGTGCGCTCGAAGAATATCGAAGGCCCCTATCTCGACATCAACGGCACGGACGTGACCAACAACGGCGGCACGGCCCTTCCGGTAGTCACGCATCCCTACAAGTTCAACAATTCCCCCGGCTGGGAGGGATTCTCCCATTGCGCCGTCTTCAACGACGGAGAGGGCAACTGGTTTTATGCCTCGCAGGCTCGTTTCCCCGACAACTACGATGGCAACCCCTACAGCAACGCCATCATGATGGGCCACGTGCGCAGCATCGTCTGGACAAAAGAGGGCTGGCCTCTCGTGATGCCGGAGCGTTACGGCGCCGTGCCGCAAGTGCCGGTCTCGGAAGAGGAGCTTATCGGGGAATGGGAGCATATCGACCTCAGCTATTCTTTCGCAAAGATGAAAGAGTCGTCGGCAATGGTCTTCTCTGCCGAACACAAGGTGGCGGAAGGGACGTGGAAAGACGCCGACTGGAGCTACGATCCCTCGACGCAGATTCTGACTGCCAACGGAGTGGAACTTTACGTCAGACGTGAATGCGACTGGGAAGACCCCGCAAGAAGAGCCACGATTGTTTATGTCGGCGTGACCGGACAGAAGACTTATTGGGGCAAAAAGAAACTATGAAGCATGCAGAAATCATGATAAGACTTAAGAGCATATTCTGGGCTACGCTTTTTCTCGCTTTCTCCCTCCCCGTTTTTGGAGCGATGCCCAAAAGACCGGTGCATCGTTTCGATTCGGTCTATCCGGACGTCCACGACCCTGTCATGGCTTTCGACGACGGAAAATACTACATCTTCTCCACTGGTATGGGCGTGGGGATGATGTCGTCGTCCGACCTTAAGACATGGAAACCGGGTCCTGCCCCTCTCGACCCGATTCCCTCATGGGCCATGAAACCCGTGCCGGCTTATAAGGGACATACATGGGCTCCCGACATAATCAAGGTGGGCGACGATTGGTATCTCTACTACAGTTGCTCCACTTTCGGCAAGAACATCTCCGTTATCGGCGTGGCCACCAACAAGTCGCTGGATCCTGACAGCCCGGATTATAAATGGGTGGACTTAGGACAGGTCATAAGATCCGTTCCGGGGGAAAACGACTGGAATGCCATCGACCCCAATATAATCTTCGACGAGAAAGGGAATCCCTGGATGACGTTCGGCTCTTTCTGGGACGGCATTCAGCTTGTCAGGCTGGAGAAAGACATGAAGACACCAGTGGGCCAACCGCAGACAATCTCGCGGCGGATGAAATCCGCCGACACGCCGTATCTTCAGGAGAAGGCCAACGATAATGCCGTAGAGGCTCCGTTTATCGTCCATCACGATGGCTATTATTATCTCTTCGTCAGCTTCGATTATTGCTGCAAGGGTCTCGACAGCACCTACCGCACCGTCGTAGGGCGAAGCAAGGATATTGCCGGGCCATATGTCGACAAAGAGGGCGAGGCAATGACGGAGGGGGGAGGCTCCCCTTTGGTAGGTCCCGGCGATCGATATGCCGGGATAGGCCATTGCAGTGTCTATGATCTCGGAGGGAAATGGTATTTCTTGGCTCATGCCTACGACAAGAGTCTGCGCGGAGCCAGCAAGCTGTACGTGCGTGAATTGCATTGGAAAGATGGATGGCCTGAACTGACAGGCGAACAAATATGCGGCCCACGGCGTTAGGACTATGCCGACCGTCGCGACAAGGGCGCGCCTGTTGCAGGCGCGCCTTTGGTTTTTATATTCGCGTCCGGATCGTAAATGCAATACAGTATATCACGACTAAAACAAATAGATTATGGAAAACAAAGAGAAGCTTTACATCATCAGCTTCGGCAATTCAAGCCAGTATCGCATGATGTACGACGGCTCGAAAGAGCAGCTGGAGAAATCCCCGCGAATGAGTGCCCTCAAGAATGAGCTTATAGAGTTCATCAAAGACAAAGTGCCGATGGGAAGTCACGCCGAACGCTATGCCACGCCGGAAATCCACGAAGTGGAGAATCGCGACGCCGCAAAATATGCCGACTATATCGATTTCGATTCGGTGGCCGTGGAAGACATCAAAAAAACGCTTTTAAGAGATGTGGAAAACATGCTCGAACAAAAGCAGATGGACAGCAACGCCCCCTACGGCAACATCTCCACCCACATCAAGTCATAATCCGGATAAATTCATTATCAGGCAAAAAACAAACCCCGACCAATGCTGTAAAAGCAGGGCAGGCCTCCGAGCATGCCCTGCTTTATAGCATTGCCATCTCCGCGTCGGTCATCATGCTGTATCTTGACCGGGCCTCAAACTCCTTAAAGCGTGCCTGCAAGTACCCAAAACCCACCGCCGGATGGCATTAATGTGCCACGGCCAAGGGCCGTGGTCCCCCTGCCGACCAAACCCCAAATCAACCATAAGTAAGTGTTCAGATTATTCCTATACATGGATTGCCAATATGAGGGTCGGGATTTCGATTTGGGATGATGGCGTGATGGGGTTCCATCATAACTGAATCACGGATTGAAATCCAGCGCTCAGATTGGATAAGACATGTATAGGAATAATCTGTACACTTACTTATCATATCAAATCCCTCCAAATTTTTTAGCACGTAAATACTTTTCAAGTTACGCACTTGCGAAACTTGAATAATTTCAATTTATTTGCGCAATATTCCCCAATGGCATATAGCCTCGTATCAAAAACAAAATCCTCGATATATACAAGATTTACTTTATCCTGGAAAATTGTCGGAAATCTTTCTCTTCAGGCAGGTGCGGAGAATCCTCTTTTTTGCAGGCAAAGGGATATTACATGGACATCCAACCCTAATTATAGCTCCTATTCCACGTTTCTCAACAGGGGAATGAAACCCTACATATTTATCGGGGCAACATTCTATTTTTCCAATAAAATTAAGAGTTCACGAAGAAACAAAAAGGACCTTAATGTCTCTGACGAAGGCTACGACAAGATGTAGAGATTTCCATCTCCTCCCTTCTTGTTTGCCGTCGCGAAGTTTTTAAGGAAAGCACTTACCAATATGCTCTATTGCGGAAGGACATACGTAACTTCATTTGTTCATCCATAAGGAAGCGAATTCATCGGCTTCCCTTTCTTTTTCGGGATTTTTGTAGCCGTAGTTCACGTTTTCAATAAAAATGTCTTTCTTGCCATGCATCAGGATATGGCCTATCTCATGGAATAAAGTGCGCCAGAAATCAGCATCGCTTTCAAACTTCTTTGAGAGTTGAATACATGGCACGCCATAGATGTATCTTGCACAACCCTTTACAGGGGCTGATGAAAGTGTATCAGTAAAAATAAGCTTAATTACGACTTTTCCGAGCAGGGAAGCCAATATCTCGTCACGATTGCCAATTCCGGATTTTCTGATCTCTGAAATCTCATTCAGAATTTCCCTAAGTAGTTTGGCTGTGTATTTTGTCTCTACAGATATTTCCCCGGCCTGTATCTCGCCTTGCCGCAACCAGGCAGAAAGAGCGTAAGGATTGCATGCCTCAGCGAGGGTAATGCTGAAAGATACGCGAAGACGCTGATTGAGATAGAAATCTTCCCATCCCTTTGGCGAGCTTACCGCAAAGAATGTGCATAAAGTATCGACAATATTCTTTGCGTCGCCTTGAGCGTCGGTTATATCTGACAACCAACCGAGTCTTGAAATTTCCTCATAGGGAAATTTCTTAGCCCATTGCAGGCCCTCTTTGAGGGATTTCTCTCTCTTTCTACGAGCCAAGAATTAGTCATAGCTTTTTTGAAGGCGGAGCCACAAGCAAATAATGGTCAAGGTCGCCGTCGTCGAAAGTAAAGCTGATTGCCGCCCGCCGATTGTCTTTATATTTGGTGATGAAGGCCCTTTTCCGTCTGCGGCAACATGGCGTCGGCATATCTGCGTTCGAGTTCCCGCTGCGCGTTCCTGCCGAAATGAGGATCGCGTTCATTGTCGCGATAGCGACGGTGAAGCCTGAAACTGCTGGCATAACGGCAGTTTTTCACCTTTCGGCATATTTCAGGAATCACAGAATCGTTGAACGAACGAATATCCTCCTTAGGAGCCCATCCCCATTGCCCTATTTGACCCACAACGACAGGCACATCCGGCATCGCCAACGAGTCGCGGAGAGCGTCGATCATTACATTAAACTTCCCGGCATAGTCCTTCGTACGTTTCTGAACGTCGGTCTCTCCTTGATGCCATAGAATGCCTTGCAGTTTTCCATATTTCATGGCCTGTCTGGCGCGTCTTACAGCCTCCTTAAAGAATCCGTGTTTGTCGCCGAGCATCCACTGCGAGATGGCGGCCCCCCCTTTGGCATTCGCCACGATCAGCACGGGTCTGCCCGTGCGTGAATGCATAAGGCATGAAAACTCATTCCCCGGGGCATATCCCTGCAACTGAATATCCTTCCTGATGGATGAATAGCGATTGATCGGAGGAACTGCCTCTATGGGATTGCCTATACTGTCGAGAAGCCACACCCCCTCGATGGCGGTCGTGGTGTCCGACTCAAGGAATTCACCTCTGCCGGCCATGTTCGACTGTCCTATAAGCAAATATACATCGAAATCCTTCTCCGCAGCATACAATCCGACAGAAATGCAAAGAAACAAATATAAAACTAAAGCTCTCATAGAATCATTTTATAGGTTAATAAAGGAGTTTTCCACCCGACAGCGACTTCAGTATCTATCGGTCGCCATTGCTCCGCAAAGATATGAAATTCCCTCCTATTCTGATTGCTAAAAATCGTCCATCAATGGAGATTTTTAATCAAATCACTATTATTTTCCCCTATTAGTCCAAAATTATCCTCCACGAGCCCTAAAATATGATTGACTCCATCTCGACACTCGCAATGCTTTCCTCAGTCTTCAGCAAATCTATCACCACAGTATAATCCGAGTCAATTTTCTACATTTCATACATCAATTCGTCTACATTTCATACATCAAATCATCTACATTTCATACATCAAATCATCTACATTTACATTTCATACATTGCCTTCATAACATTTTGTTTATCTGAATATTTTAATTATCTTAGCAGTCTGATTAATCTACTTTTCCGATATGACAAAACCGGAATACAAACCCAGAATAGCAGACACTATCCTATCCAATAAACTCAAAGGGATGGGAGCGGTGCTTATAGAGGGTCCAAAATGGTGTGGCAAGACCACGACAGCTGAACAGCAGGCCAAAAGCATCATATACATGGATGACCCACGTTCAAAAGACAGCAACATCGAGGCTGCCAACATTGATCCGGATCTTATCCTCGACGGGGAGGTGCCCCGACTAATTGACGAGTGGCAAATTGCCCCGAGAATATGGGATGCCATTCGTTTTACGGTAGATCACAGAGGAGAGGACGGGCAATTCATATTGACAGGTTCGTCTGTTCCCCTGATTGGCAAAGAAGAACAATTGAAATCCCATTCAGGGACGGGGAGAATATGCAGGATTAGAATGCGCACCATGAGTCTGTGGGAATCCGGGGATTCCTCTGGAAAGATAAGTTTGAAAGCTCTATTTGCCGGAGATAAACAATCGTGCACTTGCTCCACAGATCTTGAGAAGATAGCTTTTTTGTCATGTCGCGGGGGATGGCCAAGAGCAATATTTCAGGATGCTGAAATTTCTTTGGGTAGGGCTGCAGATTATCTTGATGCAGTTGTCAATTCTGACGTAAACAGGGTTGACGGATCAATCAAAAATCCGGAAAGGGTATCCAGACTTCTTCGGTCGTATGCACGGCATTTAGGAACTCAGGTCCCACTGTCTGTCATAAGTTCCGACCTGTCTAACAATGAAAACAGCTCGTTTGATGTGCGCACCGTGCAATCATATATCAACGCACTGAAGCTGATATTCATGATTGAGGACATGCCGGCCTGGAATCCAAATCTTAGAAGCAAAGCCACTGTCCGCACAAGCGACACCAGATATTTTGTCGACCCATCAATAGCCGTAGCTGCCCTTGGTATCGGTCCCCAAGACCTTATCTCCGACCTGAAGACCTTCGGATTTATATTTGAAAATCTGTGCGTCCGCGATCTTCGGGTATATGCAGAAAAACTCAACGGCAATGTCTTCCATTATCGCGACAGTCTTGGACTCGAATGCGATACGGTAGTACATATGCGCAATGGCAAACACGGACTCATCGAGATAAAATTGGGGGGAGACAAACTTATTGAAGAGGGAGCCGCCAATCTTATAAAACTAAAAGAAAAAATAGACACCGACAAAATGGCATCGCCATCCTTCATGATGGTCCTGACAGCCATTGGAAACTTTGCATACCAACGCAAGGACGGGGTCTATGTCGTACCAATCACCTGCCTGAAAGACTGATCCGGCCTGCACTTACCCCATCAAACTGTCGGAAATCAAAGACAGGATGCCGACCTGACTCCATGATATCTGGATAGAATGAATCTGAATTCATAAATTTCAATAATTTTTTGTATATTTGATGTAGTCTTGGGTTAATATTTTGACTACAAGGTTATTCTTGAGAATTCGCGTGAGGATGGGCAATGGATAAGAAATTGGTAGTGTGTTTG
>VSPO01000025.1 GCA_009775375.1 Muribaculaceae bacterium
CATATCTCAACAACGGATATAGACCGATTTAAATTGGACAATAGCCGTTAAGTTTATTTAAGATGCGTCTGCCCTGCATTATTTTTTGATTCCATGCCACGCAGGCTTCCTTTAAGAGTGCGTTCCTAAATATAACGACCCGCGACTCTGAGTCGCGGGTCATTATATTTAACGGAATCCTTATTCCTTATAGATTGCAATGGATTATCAGCCTGCAATCGTGGTCTTCTCGAAATGCGCCTTTTCAAGCTGTGATTTCACGTATCCGGCATCAATCGTAAAAGTCTTCACAGGATTAGATGGTACCTCATACATCGGGTCAACCATTATCGTCTCCACAATTGAACGCAGACCTCTTGCTCCGAGCTTGTATTCCACCGCCTTGTCGACTATCATGTCGAGAGCGTCATCCGTGAATTCAAGCTCCACTCCGTCGAGGAGAAACAGCTTCTTGTACTGACGCACAATGGCATTCTTAGGCTCTGTCAGAATCCTGCGCAAAGCCTTTTTATCGAGCGGATCAAGGCTCGTCAAGACCGGAAGCCTGCCAATGATTTCAGGGATGAGTCCGAATGACTTCAAGTCTTGTGGCATCACATAGCGCATTAGATTCTCGCGCTGACGTTTACGGGCGCTTTCATCATGGCCATAGCCTACGACGTGGGTGTTAAGTCTGGCGGCAATCTTACGCTCTATGCCGTCGAACGCGCCGCCACATATAAAGAGGATGTTTTTCGTGTCGACGGCAATCATTTTCTGCTCGGGATGCTTGCGGCCTCCATTGGGGGGAACAAGCACGGTCGAACCCTCCAAAAGCTTTAACAAACCTTGCTGCACGCCCTCACCGCTCACATCGCGGGTTATTGAGGGGTTGTCGCTTTTTCTCGCTATCTTGTCGATCTCATCAATGAAGACTATGCCCTTTTCCGCACGCTCTACATCGTAGTCGCAAGCCTGCAACAACCTGGTGAGAAGCGATTCGATATCCTCGCCCACATATCCGGCCTCCGTCAGGACAGTAGCGTCGACTATGGCGAATGGCACGTCGAGAAGCCGCGCAATGGTCTTAGCAAGAAGGGTCTTTCCGGTGCCGGTCGGGCCGACAAGAATGATGTTCGACTTCTCAATGTCGACATCATCAGAAGATGTCGCCTGATTGACACGCTTATAGTGGTTGTAGACGGCAACGGAAAGGTATTTCTTTGCCTCATCCTGCCCGATGATATATTGATCGAGAAATTCCTTTATTTCCTGAGGCTTGGGGACAGCAGAAGTTTCTGCATCTCCTTTTGCGGCAGCGACTTTCTTGCGAGATGTCAGCTGGCGGTCGCGTGAATCATCTATAAACTTTATGCAATCCGTGCAGAGATTGAGCCCGTCGAGGATATTGACTACGGGATTGGAGCTACTGTCTGTCGCTCCGCACATCGAGCATACCAGACCTGTTTTTTTTGTGGCCATGTCGCTGTTATTTATCCTCTTTCTTAGGATTGACAAGCACCTTGTCGATCATTCCGTATTTTTTTGCCTCGCTGGCTATCATCCAGTAATCACGATCGGAATCGGCCTCGACTTTTTCGAACGGCTGGCCGGAATGTGTCGATATAATCTTATAGAGCTCCTCCTTCAATTTCAGAATTTCGCGAGCCGTGATCTCTATGTCGGAGGCCTGGCCTTGGATTCCGCCCATCGGCTGATGGATCATGACCCTTGAATGTGGAAGAGCGTAGCGCTTCCCAGCCTGACCGGCCACGAGAAGCACGGCGGCCATTGAGGCTGCCATTCCCGTGCATATCGTTGAGACATCGCTGGAGATGTATTGCATCGTATCGTAGATGCCCAGTCCTGCATAGACCGATCCGCCGGGAGAATTTATGTAGATGGAAATATCCTTTTCAGGATCGATTGAATCAAGATAAAGGAGCTGTGCCTGAATGATGTTGGCACTCGTATCAGTCACCTGGGTTCCGAGGAATATGATGCGATCCATCATGAGGCGCGAGAAGACGTCCATCTGGGTGACGTTCAATTGGCGCTCCTCAAGGATATAGGGGTTCATATAGTCTGCCGACGGAGCAGTAGACGTCACGTTGCCTGCCACTTTGTCAAGATAGCGGGAGTAGCCATCAAGCGCGTTGGAACTCATTCCAAGATGGTTGACAGCGAAATTTCTAAAGTCGTTTTGCATATATTCTGTGAAAATATTTTAGAGTGAGTGTCGCCATGTAAAAAGCGTGTTGACTTACGAAGTTGAGGACTATGCACTGCAGGCCATGATTGCTGACCAGACCTGACATAAGGCATTTACAGCAAAACACGTGCCAAAAATAACAACAAACCCGGCGCGCGCGATGTTTACGTCCGTGCCGGGTTTTATTGTATGTTATTCAGCCGTTTCTATCGATTAAGCCTCTGCGGGAGCAAACAATTTTTGGAATTCCTCCAAAGTCACGTCCTTATTGTCCAACGTGACATTCTCCTTGATTGCCTCAAACACCTTTCTGCTGAGTGCGTTCTGACCGATCATCTCACGGTTCTTCTCATCTTTCAGAACCTCCTGTGCATAACGGTCGATGATTTCGTCGGTCAGAGCGGCCGGACCGTATTGCATCAGCTGACGGGCAACAACCCCACGGGCCTCGTCGAGCATGTCTTCCTGAGTGAGCTGCACCTTAAACTGCTCGGCAATGCTGTCGCGGATAAGGTCCCACTCAAGCTGCTCACGCATCTTGTCGAACTCCTCGTCGATATTTTCCGGGTTAAGAGATTCATTTTGACGCAAGAGGAAATCCTTGATGATTTCCACGGGAAGCTCAAGCTGGCCTACAGCCTTTGTGACTGCTTCCTTCGCATCAATCGTAAAACGATAGTTTGAATCATTCTCGTAGTTAAGAGCGATCAGATCCTTAACCTCTGCGCGGAATTCCTCCTCATTGTGAACTTTATCCTTGCCAAGGGCATTGTCGAAGAATTCTTGATCAAGCTCGGCGGGTTTTGCGACTATTATCTCCTTTATCTCGAAGTTGAAATCCCCTTTGTGAGCGTCGATGTCGGCCTTGTCGATATTCAGCATCGACGACATTTCCGTGGCGTTGGAGTCGCAAGTGGCAGCAGGGTTGAACACCACTACGTCGCCCACTTTCTTTTCTTCAAAGAGCTTTTTTTGATCGTCGCTCTTGAAGTATGCGGGAGAGATGATGCCATTTTCCATCACTACGCCATTCTCCTTGACTGTGCCGTCTTCATTAAGCTCCGTGATGCAGCCTTTTATGACAGCGTTTGGTTCTGTCACGTCGGAAGGCTCCTGGCGGGCGAAACGCTGACGGAGAGCTTCAATCTGGGAGTTGAGGGTCTCTTCGGAAACCTCTATTTTATAGTAAGGCACATGAAGGTCTTTGTTGACGTGGTTGTCAAACTCAGGAGCCACGCCTACCTTGAATTTGAAAGAAAACTCTGTGTTTTCAATCTTGAAGTCATTTCCCGATTCGGGGATTGGCTGTCCAAGCACGTGGATTTTGTTTTCCCTTATATAATCATATACGGCGTCGGCAACGACTTTGTTAACCACGTCATATTTAACGGCGGTGCCATATTTCTTGGCTATCAAGCCTGCAGGAACGTGACCCGGACGGAAGCCGGGCTCTGAATGCTTCTTGCCTATTTCTTTGAGTTGCTTCGATACTTTGTCTGCGTAGTCTTTCTCCTCGATTGTCACGGTAAGCTCACCGTTGACATTGTCGAGTTTTTCGTAATTTACGTTCATTTTGACTTTTTATCTGGATTTTTGAAGTTATTCCTTATTTTCCGACTGCAAAGGTATTAAAATTTATTTGCCTTCGCAAATTTTCAGAAAATTTACGCTGTCTGAGTGCGAGGTTTGTGTTCAACTCGTCTTTTTCAAACGCTTTCCGATGCTCTTTTGATGAAAATTTCATTCAAAAAAAGGCAGAAAATACTTTTATGGCATCAAGATGGTCGAAGACTCCGGCTGTCTCCCTTGCAGAATGCATTGCCCAGATTGGGTTGCCCATGTCAACTCCCCTTAGGTCGAGCTGGCCGGTCAGAATGTTGCCAAGCGTCGAGCCTCCGGCCACGTCGGAATGGTTGACGAATACCTGACATTCCACTCCTGCCTTGCGGCAAAGGTTGCGGAAAACCGCAGCTCCTTGCGCATCTGTCATGTATTTGCAATTTGAATTTATCTTGACAGCCGGTCCGCCACCTATGACAGGATGGTTGGTAGGGTCGTATTTCTCATTATAATTGGGATGCCATGCGTGGGCGTCGTCTGCTGAAATCATAAACGACCTCGCCACGGCTCGGAAAAACGCGTCTCTCTCATTTGAGGAGGCATTGGCCACGCGCTCCAACATGTCTCGCAATATCGGGGAATGTGCTCCCTGCTTCGTGCCTGAACCGGTCTCCTCATTATCGAAAATGGCGAGCACGCGGGTGTCTTCACATTCGGTGTCAGCCGTGTCGAGCAGGGCCTGCAGGCCGGCAAATGCCATCGAAAGATCGTCTATACGTCCCGATTGGAAGTATTCCCCCTTGACGCCGCAAAGCGACGCTTTCTCAAAGGGATAAAGAGTAATCTCATAATCTATGATGTCTTCGGGAAGAATTCCTATATGATCTGCCACGATTTTCTTCACGAAACCTCCACGCGCCATCGTCTTCTCTATCTCATCTTTGCCGAAATATCCTATGACAGGTAGCATATCCTTCTGCACGCTGAGGGGATTCCCCTCATTGACGGCGCGGTTGAAATGGATTGCAAGATGAGGAATTGTGGCCACGGGGCGTTGAAGGTCGAAGACAATAGTGTCGGGCAACAAAGGATTCCCGGAATCCACCATCACCCTCCCGGACATAGAAAGAGGCCTGTCGAACCATGTGTAGAGAATGCCGCCCCCATATTTTTCAATATTAAGGCGCACCACTCCCCCATCGCCGACCATCTCTGCATTGGGTTTTATCTTGAAGCAAGGACTGTCGCTGTGGGCGGAAATAATTCTGAATCCGTTTTCACCGGCCTTTCCTGTTCCTGCTATGAAAGCGAAGACCGCGCTCCCGTTTTTCACGACGTAATGACGCGACCCGGGTATTATATCCCAGGAATCTTCCTGGCGGAGTTCGGAGAATCCGGCGTTGTCAAGTTCGCGGCATATTGTGTCCACTGCGCGGAAGTTGCATGTCGACAGGTCGAGCCAATCGAAGAGCTTTTCAATTTTCTTATCCATGTGTATGTATTTGAAGGTTGTGTCAGGAGGGTGAATATTTTAGTTTGTTGAGGGCTCGGAACACGTTGCAAAGCGTCTGGCTCCAATATGATTGGAAGTCATCCTTGGCATGTATATAGGCTTCCACTATTTTATCGCCGTCCGTATCTTTCACCATGGAGATGAAATCAAACATCGGCTGGAAAATATCAGCCAGCGATTCGGCTATCGATGCGGCTATGGGAGTGTCGCTGTATTTCATGTCTTCCTCAAATGTCTCAAGGAAAGTGTCGTCGGGGCCGAGCAACGCCTCTATATGTCGCCTGATGCTTTCATAGTAGTCTTCATCCACATAGGAGGAGAAATAATCGAAATCCTCAAGAGCCACTACGTCGTCGGCCGAAATATCGAAAAATTCCCAATATATGCGTGGGAGAAGATCGAGCATCCGGTCGATGAACTCCTCCTTTTCCATTTCTGTCGCGTTTTCACAGACTGTGCAATAGTCTGCCGCAAGCGATGTGACCGTCAGCAGACGGCGCCTTATGTTGTCTTCTGTAAGCATAGATATCATTTTGGAGTCAGGGAATAGAGATTGTGCTCCTTTATATATTCAGCAACAACGGTGGGCACGAAAAAGTTGATGTTCCTGTCGAGAGCCACGGCCTCCCTTATGAAAGTAGAGGAGACCCTTGAGGTCGGGCCATTGGGAAGCACTTCCACCCCCGCAGGTGGTTCTTCGGGTATTTCGTAACCGGGACGCGGATATATAAGGAGTCCGAAATCGCGGATAATCTTATGTGCGTCGCGCCATCTGCCGAAATTGGCCCAATTGTCGCTCCCGACAATCAAGACAAACTCATGTTCAGGATATTGTTCGCGCAGACGGCATAGTGTGACATACGTATAGGATGGCTGCGGAAGCCCAAGCTCGAAGTCGGATGCCTTCACGTTGCGACACATCTCAGCCACGAGTTTCACCATATGTAGACGGTGAAGGTCTTCTATGGGGTGTGACCCCTCCTTCAATGGATTAAGACGGCTGACCATCAGCCATACCTCATCCACCCCTCCCCATTGGGCGCAATAATTTGCCACCATGGCATGGCCGGTATGAATGGGGTCGAAACTTCCGCTGTATATTCCTATTCTCATGTCTATTAAA
Organism: Muribaculaceae bacterium; assembly: GCA_009775375.1. Taxonomy (GTDB): domain Bacteria; phylum Bacteroidota; class Bacteroidia; order Bacteroidales; family Muribaculaceae; genus Lepagella. Next base: position 6,388 of record VSPO01000025.1, read on the forward strand.
TTGTTTTGGTTCAGGATGGTTCGATTCCTGCAAAGTCCCTGATCAGGGAATCCACGTCGGCGACGGCATCGTCGAGATTGTCGTTGATCACTACTTTGTCAAAACGGTCGGCGAATCCCATCTCATACTCAGCCTTGCCAAGTCTTCTCTCAATAGTCTCCTCCGTATCGGTCCCTCTGGATCTAAGACGGGCTCCAAGTGTCGCCACGTCGGGGGGCATTATAAAGATTGAGATGGCATCGTCGCCATATCTTTTCTTTATATTCAAAGCGCCTTTGACGTCAACATCCATTATCAGATTGTAGCCTTCCGACGTGACCCTCGCCACTTCGCTTTCAAGCGTGCCGTAGCGAGTGCCGGCATAGACCTCCTCCCATTCCACGAACTCCCCCCGCTCAATCTTTCTTTGGAAATCATCTTCAGAGAGAAAAAAATAATCGACGCCGTTCTTTTCCTCTCCCCTGGGTTTGCGGCTCGTGGCGGAAACGGAGAATCCCAACCTCAGCCCCGCGTCCTCCATCAGCCGGCCAATTATAGTCGACTTGCCCGTGCCCGACGGTGCTGACAAAATTATTATCTTCCCTTTCATAATACGTTGAGCACTTGCTCCTTTATTTGTTCAAGTTCATCTTTCATCATGACCACGATTTTCTGCATTCCGGCATGATTGGATTTCGATCCGAGAGTGTTGATCTCCCTTCCGATCTCCTGCGCAATGAATCCGAGCTTCTTGCCCTGGCCGCTTTCAGGATATTCTTCCTCGCCGCCAAGAGTCTCCAGAAAATAATTAAGATGGGCGGAAAGCCTGAGCTTCTCTTCCGTGATGTCGAGTTTCTCTATATAAAATATCATCTCCTGTTCAAGGCGTCCGGCATCGTATTCGATCGATTGGAGCCTTGACAGCTGCTCGGCAAGACGCTCACGTATTTTAGGCACTCGTTCAGCCTCATAGGGATCCACCTGAGCGAGAAGGGAGGATATGCCTCTGATTTTCTCCTTAAAGAAATAATACAGTTTCCTGCCTTCACGACGACGGAAATCCACGAGATTGTCCAAGGCTTCCCGGCATGCCTGATCCATGGCGACTTTATCCTCATCGCTGGCCTCTCCCGTATCTGTCTTCAAAGACTCGGGCATCCTAAGCAAAATGGCATACCAATCAGAAGGGGCGGGCAGCCCAAGACGCGCGCCCGCATCCTCTATCTGTCGCTTGTAGCTTTCCAATAAATCTACATTCACAGTGGCAGCGGCTGACGCGGTCAAAGCTTCGACAGAGGCCGTAAGCTCCACCTTCCCCCTTTCAAGCACGGCCGACACCGGAGTGCGCAACGCCACTTCCATCTCCCGATAGCCCACAGGCACCCTGAGCGACAAATCAAGCTGCTTGCTGTTGAGAGATTTTATCTCCACCTTTATCCTTCTTGTTGGTGTCTGGGCGCTTCCTCTCCCAAAACCCGTCATTGATGATATCATAGTCCGAAAAGTTTTTATCCGCAAAATTAATAAAAAGAATCCCTACTTTGGTAAATTATGGTTAAATTATTATGCTTCATACCTGTTTTTTGACTTAATTGTTTTATATCTCACCTTTTTTCATTAGATTTGCACTTGCATTCAAGAGGCTTGACCGGATTCTGCAGGGTCATCCCAGCCCCTGATTGATCAAAGATTGTATAAATAACCCAATTATCAATATTCTATGAGCAACGACGAATTATTGAAGACCGTCAAGGCCAAAGCCGAGAAATGGCTTGGTCCCCAATATGACGAGGAAACACGCAAAGCCGTAAAGGCAATGCTTGACGCAGCAGACAAAACACCGCTTATCGACGCTTTTTATAAAGACCTCGAGTTTGGCACGGGCGGACTCCGTGGCATAATGGGGGCGGGGTCTAACAGAATGAACATATACACTGTTGGAGCTGCCACACAAGGACTTGCAAACTATCTCAACGATTGCTTCAAGGATGTGCCCCAGATTACGGTGGCAATCGGACACGATGTCAGAAACAATTCCAGAAAATTTGCCGAGCTGGCTGCCGACATCTTTTCAGCCAACGGCATAAAGGTCTATCTTTTCGACAGCTGTCGCCCCGTGCCGGAAGTATCTTATACGATCCGTAAGCTCGGATGCCAGAGTGGAGTAATGGTGACGGCAAGCCACAATCCAAAGGAATACAACGGATACAAGGCCTATTGGAGCGATGGAGCACAGATGATCGCTCCCCACGATGTGGAAACTATTGCCTATGTCAATGCCATCACTTCAGTAGACCAAATCAAGTTCACCCCCAACAAAGACCTTATCCAGATTATTGGCAAAGATATCGACGAGGCTTTCCTCAACGACATCAAGACCCTATCCCTTTCTCCCGACTCAATCGCCCGCCACAGCGACATGAAAATCGTCTACACTCCTATCCACGGCACTGGCGGAATGCTGATTTTCGATTCCCTTAAGAAGTGGGGATTCAAAAACATTATCCACGTGCCGGAGCAAGACATTCAGAGCGGAGATTTCCCTACAGTGGTCTCCCCGAATCCGGAGAACCCGGAGGCTATGGCCATGGGAATAGCCAAGGCAAAAGAGACAGGAGCCAGCCTCGTGCTTGCTTCCGACCCGGATGCCGACAGAATCGGCCTTGTCGTCCGCGACAGCAAGGGTGAGTACCAACTTCTCAACGGAAACCAGATCGTCATGATCTTCATCCACTACATCATTACCCGAAACCGTGAGCTCGGGCTCTTGAAAGGCAACGAATACGTGGTGAAGACCATTGTGACCACCGAGACTATCAAGCGCATAGCCCAGGCCAACGACGTGAAATGCTACGACTGCTTCACAGGATTCAAATGGATTGCCGACGTAATGCGTAATTTGGAAGGGAAAGAGCGTTATCTCGGAGGCGGGGAAGAAAGCTACGGATTCCTGCCCGAGACTTTCGTTCGCGATAAGGACGCCGTATCTTCAATCACCCTGATGTGTGAGATCGCTGCTTGGGCTGCCGATCAGGGATTGACTCTCTACGACCTTCTTATCGACATATATTTGAAATACGGCTTCTCAAGAGAGAAAGGGGTTAGCGTCGTTCGTCCCGGGAAGACCGGTGCCGACGAAATCGTGGCAATGATGAAAGATTTCCGTGAGAATCCTCCCAAATCGCTTGCCGGACTTCCGGTCGTTGCCATCAAAGACTATTCCGACCTCAACTGCCACGACCTCAAGACAGGAGAGACATCGAAAATGAACTTCCCGACAACGTCCAACGTGCTTCAGTTCTTCACTGAAGCCGGCGACAAAGTTTCCGTGCGTCCATCCGGAACGGAACCTAAAATTAAATTCTACGTGGAAGTGCGTCATGATCTCCCATCAAAAGAGGAATATTCCGCTACGGTGGCAAAGGCAGAGGACAAAATCAAACAAGTGCTCGCCGACCTCGGAGTGAAATAAGAAATCATCCACTGACATGTCAGCCTAATAGCGGCCTATGGACAACCATAGGCCGCTTATTTTGTTGTAGTAGAAAAAGGCGTCTGACTCCAATTCCTGTCAAGCGCCGGCAAGAAAATTTCCACAATGGCATCCCGATTCCATATAACACTCAAAATGAAAACAATTCCATTCCATATAGCTCTCAGGCCCATTATTCTTCTATGCATAATGGCTTGTGCTGTTATGCGGGGTTATGGCCAGATTCCAATACGTTTTCATACCATAGAACAGATCCCTCCTGATTCCGTGGACGTTGCTCGCACCAACAAACGCCATTTCTGGAGGGCGGCGGCGGAAGTCGCAGGATTCAACATAGGCCTTTGGGCATTCGACCGATACATACAAAAAGGCGACTTCGCCTACATCAGCCTCAATACAATAAAGGAAAACTTCAAGCATGGTTTTATCTGGGACAACGATAAACTCGGGACAAACACTTTCCTGCACCCCTACAATGGCAATCTCTATTTCAATGCCGCCAGGGCCAACGGTTTTAATTTCTGGCAATCCGAACTCTTCGCAATAGCAGGAAGCGCCATGTGGGAAATGTTTATGGAAAATGAATATCCATCGACCAACGATATTATTGCCACCCCTATCGGAGGGGCGGCTCTCGGCGAAGTGCTCTACAGGGCCTCTGACGCCGTTCTTGACGACCGACTCACGGGAAGCGACCGGTTCGGAAGGGAACTTGCCTCCTTTATATTATCCCCCATGCACGGACTCAACCGCATAATCACTGGCGACGCCTGGAAAGTCAGGCAGACAAGAGGCCGGCGTTTCGGCACCCCCAATTTTGCCATCAGGGTGTCTGCCGGATATAAAATACTTCTCTATCAAGGGCAATGGCAGAATATCCATCAAGGCGTAGCTGCCGAAATTGACCTTGAATACGGCGACCGTTTTGAGGTGAAGTCCACCAAACCATACGACTATTTCACGTTTAAGGCTCAGCTTCAGGGATTGAAAACCCAGCCCATACTGACCCAGATAGAATTGAAAGGGCGCCTACTCGCAAGAGAAATATTCGACAACTACCGTTCGCAAGGAAGCATCGGCCTTTACCAACATTTCGACTTCTACGACAGCGACACAATCGATCAGGTGGAAAAGGTGCCTTTCAAGCTCGGAGTCCCTGCCTGCCTGGGTGCCGGATTCATGTTCAGGGATGTGGAAAGGTCAAAATGGGTGTTTGATTGCTATGCCCATGCCAACGGAATAATTCTCGGCTCTATTCTTTCCGACCATTATCAGACGGATGAACGCAACTACAATTGGGCCTCGGGATTTTCAATAAAGGGAGGTTTCAACCTTGTCTTCGCTAAGAACAAGTTCGCCCTCTCAGTAAGTCACAATTTCTTCCGCCTCTTCTCCTGGCGGGGCTACCGATATGGCACGAATCTAAAGACCGTGGATTTCCGCACTCTCAACGTGCAAGGCGACGCATCGGTCGCTTCCCTCAACATGACAGAGGCACGCATCGACTGGAAAATATGGAAAAAAATCTACGGCACTCTCCTCTTCACCAACTACGTCCGGTCATCTCATTATCGCGACTACAAGCACGTGCGCTCCACATCAAATTCCTTCCAACTGATGCTTTCTTATAAATTCTAAACCTTCTGCCAACATCCTCATTGCAAAGGCCGGAATTTTTCTCTAATTTTGTAAAAATTTTATAACTCAAACATATCCATATGGCTAAAATATCTTGGCGACCCGGCACACAAATATATCCCCTCCCTGCCGTGCTCGTTTCTTGTGGGAATTCTCCTGAAAACTGGAACATGCTGACCATATCCTGGACAGGCACCATCTGTTCCGACCCGGCAATGTGCTACATTTCCGTGCGGCCTGAACGCCACTCCTATCCTCTGATAAAGGAAAACATGGAATTCACAATCAATCTTACGACCGTCGCCATGGCTCGTGCTACTGATTGGGCTGGAGTCCGCTCCGGCAAAGACTACGACAAATGGAAGGAGACAGGGCTCACTCCCCTGCCTGGCGAGAAAGTGGCTTCCCCTACGATTGAGGAGTCGCCCTTAAGCATCGAGTGCCGTGTAAAATCAGTAATGAGCCTCGGAAGCCACGACATGTTTATTGCCGAGGTTGTCAACGTCCGTGCCGACGAGCGCTATCTCGACCCCGAGACGGGCAGATTCATGATGGAAAAAGCCGACTTGCTCGCGTATAGCCACGGATTCTATCATTCTCTCGGCGAAATAATCGGCAAATTCGGCTTTTCTGTAAAAAAGAACTGAGCCGCATCTTGCCTGCCTACCGACAAATTGCTATTCCGACAGACGGGAATTACCTATTAATGGTGATTGTCCGTCTGTCGTTTTTTTTATAATTTTGTGCCCGACAATCATCTACCAACCCGGATTTGTATCTTAATCCTGCCTCAGAACATAATATTCGATGACTAAAATAAAAAAATACCAGTCCTCCGACAAGATGGCGTCGCTAATTGCCGACAACTACCAGCTCATACAGGTAATGAGCCGATTTGGAATAAACATGGGCATTGGCGACAAGACCGTGGAGGAAGTTTGCGAAGACTGCCACGTCGACACAGACACCTTTCTTACCGTGGTGAATTTCGTGGTGGAAGGCAACTCTAATTTCGACACGACTCCAAGCGTCTGCATCGAATCGCTGCTTCATTTCCTGCGGCAAAGCCATGTCTATTTCCTCGAATATTGCCTTCCCGCAATAAGAAGAAAACTTCTTGACAGCATCCGGCTTCGCACGTCCGACGTGTCGTTTCTTATCCTCAAACTATTTGATGAATTCGTTGAGGAAGTGACAACCCACATGAATTACGAAGACCGCACTGTCTTCGCCTATGTCGGAGCCATGTTGGCTGGTAAAAAACCGGAAGATTATAAGGTCACTACTTACAGCGACCACCATGAAGTGGTAGGCGGTAAGCTTTCCGAACTTAAAAACATCATCATTAAATATTGTCCGCCGGACGCGAAAACCAACACCCTCAACGATGCTCTCTACGATATTTTCCGCTGCGAAGACGAGCTCGAAAGCCATTGCCGGATGGAAGATTTCCTTCTGATTCCTGCCATAATGAAATTGGAGAATTAGCAAATCCGCAGCCTCATTTTCAAGACTACATCCCACTATATACACTCCCCTTTATATTTAACCCAATTTTTTGCATGCCATAATGCGACATGAAGAAAAAATACGCTTCGTAATCGCCGAGACTTCTCCCGTAATCTCTGCCGGATTTTCCATGTGCCTCCGCCGTCTGCCTAAAACGCAATCCGACATAGTGGAAGTAAAAACGTCCGACGACCTTTTAGCCTATGTCAGCTCCAATAGCGTCGACGTGATTCTCGTGAACCCGACATTCGGAGGAATATTCAATCCCTCGATAATTCGACAGCTGCCCGGCCTCGAAAATTGTAAAATCATGGCAATCGAAATAGGCAAACTCAACAGCCAGGCTTGTGCCTTATACGACGGCACAATCTCCGTTATCGACGACATGGAGACAATAGAATCGAAAGTGAAGGCAATATGCGGAGACTCCCCATCGCCGACCGACGACAAGGAATGCCTGTCGCAAAGGGAAAAGGAAATCATTTCCCTTGTGGTAAAAGGGATGACCAATCAGGAAATTGCCGACAAATTGTTTCTCTCCATCCACACCGTCATAACCCACCGCCGCAACATTGCCCGAAAACTTGAGATCCATTCAGCCACCGGCCTGACCATCTACGCAATCGTGAACAAGATTGTCGACCTTTCAGAAATCAAAATCTGAGCCGGCTTCCCCCTATTTGTTGGCGCATTCCGATTAATTTATTAATTTTGCAGTTGATTACCCGGAATATGCCCCATCATCCGATGGAGCTCCTCCTAACAAAAATTGCAAATGAGCGGACAACGTAACAACAATAATGGAGGGTTCGACCCCGACCAGTATAATTTCGACCCCGCAGCGTCTAAAAAAATAATTCGCAACCGCAGGATTGTGAAGTGGCTTTGGATATCTTTTCTTAGCCTTGGCGGCATTATTGCCATTTTCCTTCTCCTTATCTATAACGGCGTGGTGGGATATATGCCCCCTATTGAAGAACTTGAGGATCCCCACGACAAGCTTGCATCTGTCGTGATCGCGTCTGACGGCACGACTGAACTCGGCCGGTATTTCGCCGGAGCCGGCAATAGAGTCAACTCCGACTACAAGGCCGTCTCGCCATACGTCATCGACGCTTTGATATCAACCGAGGATGAACGATTCTTCGATCATTCCGGCATCGACTTCATTGCCCTCGGCAGAGCGGGCGTAAAGACTGTGCTTCTGGGCGACAAATCTTCCGGGGGTGGCTCCACAATCACACAGCAGCTCGCCAAGCAGCTTTATTCAAGGCCGTCGAGCAACATCTTGAAGCGTGCGATGCAGAAACCGATTGAATGGATGATTTCCATAAAATTGGAGCGTTTCTATACGAAGCAGGAGATTATCAACATGTATCTCAATCGTTTCGATTTCCTCAACAATGCCGTCGGAATCAAGACCGCCGCCAATGTATATTTCAATAAAGAGCCTTCCGACCTTAAAGCCGAAGAGGCCGCCATGCTTGTTGGAATGCTCAAGAATCCAAGCTACTTCAATCCCTTGCGACATGAAGAGCGCACACGCGAACGACGCAACGTCGTGCTCGACCAGATGGCAAAGGCCGGAAAACTTTCCAAGGAAGAGGCCGACTCTCTCAAAAATCTTCCGCTTGGTCTTGATTATCACAGGGTGGACCATCGGGAAGGCGAGGTGCCGTATCTGCGAGAGGAAATCAGGCATCTCATGACTGCGAAAAAGCCAACTCGCCCGGAGCGGCAGAACTACAAGTCGAACCTTGCTTACATTCTGGCCATGGGACAATACAACACCGACTCAACACAATGGGAGGAGAATCCTCTTTACGGCTGGATTCAGAAGAACCCCAAGCCCGACGGGTCGCTCTACAACATATACACTGATGGTCTGCGGATATACACCACCATCGACATGAGAATGCAGAAATATGCTGAAGAGGCAGTCTACCAGCATCTCGGAGGAACTCTGCAGCCTGCTTTCGAAAGGGAGAAACGCGGACAAGCCACAGGACCGTATACCACTAATCCCGACGAACTAAGTCGTTCCGGAGTCATGAACCTCATAAAGAATGCCATGAAGCAGACGGAGCGCTGGAGAGTGTTCAAAAACGCCGGAATGAGCGACAACGAAATCGAGAGGACATTCCATAATGCCTACAAAATGGATGTATTCTCATATGTCAAAGAGAATGGCAAATACCGTCCCGGGACAAAAACTGTCACCATGACCCCTTATGATTCCCTTCTCTACATGAAATCAATCCTTAGGACCGGAATGATGAGCATGGATCCCCACAACGGATACGTAAAAGCTTATGTGGGAGGTCCGGATTTCAACTTCTTCCAATACGACATGGTCTCAAGGGGAAAACGACAAATCGGATCTACTGCAAAACCATTCCTATACACCTTGGCTATGGAACAGGATTTCACTCCCTGCTCCATGTTCTCCAACACACAGCCTACGTTCGGCAATTGGTCGCCGCGCAACTCCGGCAGCGCAAGAGTCGGAGAAATGGTTGATCTTCGCTGGGCTTTGACCAACTCCAACAACTGGATATCGGCCCGACTCGTATATGCTCTCGGCGCCAAGAATCTTGCCAACAAGATGAGGATGTTTGGAGTGACTGGCCACATCGACGCCACATTGCCCCTCTCGCTTGGCACGGTCGACGTCCCTGTCAAGGAGATGGTGGCCGCCTATTCTACATTCGCCAACAAGGGACTTCGCGTTGACCCGGTCTTCGTCACCAGAATTGAAGACAACCAAGGCAACCTCATTTATTCTGCCACGCCCCACCGCAGCGAGGTGACAAGCGAACAAGCCTACTATAAAATCCTCTCCATTCTGCTGAACGTGGTCGACAGCGGCACGGCGGCAAGCCTTCGCGGCCGTTTCGGAATCAGCGCCCAAATGGGAGGAAAAACCGGTACGACAAACTCCAATTCCGACTCATGGTTTATGGGATTCACTCCCGACCTCGTGACCGGAGTATGGGTAGGCGGTGAAGAACGCTACATCCACTTCAACACTATGGCTCTCGGACAAGGCGCAAGGGCTGCCCTGCCTGTCTATGGCTACTACATGCAAAAAGTGTATGCCGACAAGAAGCTTCCCTATTCTCAGGACACAAAATTTGAATTCCCCGCTGATTTCAATGCTTGCGAAGGAGAAATTATCGAGGATACAGGAGAATCGGAAGTCGAGGAGACCACAGAGGGGATTTTTGAATGACAATCACTTAGAATTACTACAATTAACAATGATACTACCAATATATCTTTACGGCCAAGCCGTGCTTCGTGAGGAAACTGAAGACATCGACAAAGACTATCCCGAACTCGGGAAGCTTATCGACAACATGTTTGAGACCATGTACCACTCTGATGGCGTGGGTCTCGCAGCTCCCCAAATCGGACTTCCAATCAGCCTTTTCGTCATCGACGGAAATGTGTTGGCTGAAAACTTCCCGGAATGTAAGGACCTGAAAATGGAAATTATAAATCCCGACCTCGAAATAATTGAAGACAGCGAGATCGTGACCCGCGAGGAGGGTTGCCTTTCGCTCCCGGGGCTCTCAGAGCCGGTCAAACGTCATGAGCACATCCGGCTCAACTGGCTCGACCGCGATTTTCAGGAGCATGAGCAGGAATTCAAGGGTTTCGCCGCCCGCTTAATCCAGCATGAGTACGACCATCTTCTCGGCACGGTCTACACCGACCATATCTCCCCTATCCGCAAGCAAATAATCCGCAACAAGCTCAACAATATCGCTAAGGGGAAAGTGAGATGCGAATATCGCACGAAAGCTTCATCCAAATGAAGATCCGGCGGAACATCAGAGCAAACGACAACATCTACCCTATCAAATATGGCAGACGATAAAAAAATTATTTTCTCAATGGTGGGAGTCAGCAAGATCATCCCCCCTCAGCGCCAGATTCTAAAAGACATCTATCTTTCGTTTTTCTACGGCGCGAAAATCGGAATTATTGGACTCAACGGCTCCGGAAAATCGACCTTGCTGAAAATCATCGCCGGAATCGACAAAAGCTATCAAGGCAACGTGGTCTTCTCTCCGGGCTATTCCGTAGGCTATCTGGAGCAGGATCCCAAGCTCGACCCGGAAAAGACAGTCAAAGAGGTTGTGCAGGAAGGCGTGCAGCCGGTGCTCGACCTGCTTAAGGAATACGACGAAGTCAACAATGCCTTCGCCGATACTGACATGCTGGAGAATCCCGACAAAATGGAGTCATTGATCAACCGTCAGGCTGAGCTTCAAGACAAGCTCGACGCGTGCGACGCATGGAACATCGACAATAAGCTCGAACGCGCCATGGACGCGCTGCGCTGTCCCCCCGACGATAAAAAGATTGCCGTGCTGTCCGGCGGAGAACGCCGTCGGGTGGCTCTATGCCGTCTGCTCCTCCAGCAGCCCGACATTCTTCTTCTCGACGAGCCCACCAACCACCTCGACGCTGAAAGCATCGACTGGCTCGAACAGCATCTCCAGCAATATCCCGGCACGGTGATCGCCGTCACCCACGACCGCTATTTCCTCGACCACGTGGCCGGATGGATTCTTGAGCTCGACCGTGGAGAAGGGATTCCTTGGAAAGGCAACTACAGCTCCTGGCTCGACCAAAAGACAAAGCGCATGGCTCAGGAGGAAAAACAGGCGAGCAAACGTCGCAAAACCCTCGAACGCGAGCTTGAATGGGTGCGCATGGCCCCGAAGGCTCGTCAAGCTAAAGGAAAAGCTCGTCTTTCGAGCTACGACCGTCTTCTCAACGAAGACCAGAAAGAACGCGAGGAGAAGCTGGAGATATTTATTCCTAATGGCCCGAGACTCGGCAACAAGGTCATTGAGGCTCACAACCTCGCTAAAGCATACGACGACAAAGCCCTTTTCGACGACCTCAATTTCATGCTTCCTCCAAACGGAATCGTTGGAGTGATTGGTCCGAACGGAGCCGGAAAAACCACTCTTTTCCGACTTATAATGGGGATTGAAAAGCAAGACAAGGGTGACTTCGAAGTCGGAGAGACCGTGAAGATCGCTTACGTAGACCAGACCCACAAAGACCTTTCCCCAGATAAAAGCGTATATGAGGTGATTTCCCAAGGAGTGGAGACATTCAGAATGGGCGGTCGCGACATGAACGCAAGGGCATATCTGTCAAAATTCAATTTCACGGGTGCCGACCAGGAGAAGAAGATTGGCGTGCTCTCCGGAGGAGAACGCAACAGACTCCATCTTGCCATGGCACTTAAAGAGGAAGGAAACGTGCTTCTTCTCGACGAGCCCACCAACGACATCGATGTCAACACCCTCCGAGCCCTTGAAGAAGGTCTTGAAAATTTCGCGGGATGCGCCGTCGTTGTCAGCCACGACCGTTGGTTCCTCGATCGTATTGCCACTCATATCCTTGCCTTCGAAGGAGACAGCAAAGTGACCTTCTACGAAGGTTCATATTCCGACTACGAAGAGTTTAAGCGCAAGCGCGACGGCAACGACACCCCCCATCGCATCCGCTACCGCAAACTCGTCTGACCCATAGAAGCTATAAAAGCTAAAAAGGCTCATTTCGGAAAGTTTTCCGAAATGAGCCTTTTTAGCTCGGTCTGCCCAATCAGACAAGATGAATCCATTGGTCGCGGTCGCCGGGAAGAAGATCCACCACCGGAACCTCGATCATCGTATAGCATCCCGGCTGCTGGCGCATGGCCGCTCTGGCCACGCAGACAAGCACCTGGCCGGTCAAGGCCGGGTTGTTAATCTTCATGTCGAATTCAAACAATTGATTTTGCGTCTTGCCGCTGACGCCTTTCCTGACGAGATTGACGCCATGCCCCATATCCTTAAGGGCATCCACGCTTTCCACCTGCATCACGTGGGTCTCATCCGATGCAAAGTATGGGTCTGCCTTAATCGCGGCAGCCACCTCATTAAAGTCATATCCGGGAAGCACCTCGATATAGACCATGCGACGATGAATGCCTGTCCCGACAGGGATTGTCATTGAAAGAGCCGCCTTCACCCCGGCGATGGCTTTCACAGCCACGGTGTGGCCCATGCTCATGCCCGGTCCGAAATTAGTATAGGTTATTCCCTTGGGAGCCACGGCCTCAAGCAGAGCCCTCACCACGGAATCGCTTCCAGGGTCCCATCCGGCTGATATGATGCTGACGGCGCCGTGCTCCTTGGCTACCTTGCCGAGATTCTTCCTAAGTTCTGCAATTTTAGTGTGGATATCAAAACTGTCCACCGTGTTGATTCCCTTCTCCAGGCATTTGACGGCATTCTCCTCCACCTTGCGGGTAGGTGTGGCAAGGATAGCCACGTCTACGTCATCAAGCTTTTCAATATCATCCACCACAGGGATACATTCCGCGATACCCTTTCTGTCGGATGCGTCTCTCCTGACTACGCCGGCTATCTCGAAATCCGGAGCGGCCTCAAGGGCCTCAAGCGTGTACTGACCAATGTTGCCGTATCCGACAACTGCTGCGCGTATTTTTTTCATTTTGCTGAATATGAATGGCATGAAGCCTGCCTGAATGGCAGGCTTTTTGCCTCGGTTTATAAATTACTCTGCAAATTTACTAATAATCTCACAAAATTTGAGTAATTTTGCGCCTGTTTTTGGGTCTGGCATTGTTTCGCCTCTTCTCATGCCTTAGAATAAATGCGTCTCCACGCGCCGATATTCTCATAAAAATGACTCCTTCGAAAATTAACTACTATATAAATACGGTTTTTACTTTATGGATTGGTTTATCGATCTGCTGAAACCGGGAAACCTCTCGCTTGCAAGCACGATACTGCTCTATTCGTTCGTGATTTTCGCCGGCATTTATCTTGGCAAGGTCAAGATATTGGGCGTGTCGCTCGGAGTGACTTTCGTGCTCTTCGTAGGTATCATTCTCGGTCATTTCGGGTATGGGGTGGAAAGCAACACCCTTCATTTTTTACGAGAATTCGGTCTGATTCTCTTCATTTTCTCTATCGGTATGCAGGTTGGCCCCGGCTTCTTCTCCTCCTTTAAGGAGGGGGGAATAAGGATGAACATGCTGGCGATGCTCGGAATCGGGCTCAACGTTGCCATCATGATCGGCATCTACTTCGCTCAAGGAGGCTCCTCCGGCATGACCTCCATCGTGGAAATGGTCGGCGTGATGAGTGGAGCCGTCACCAATACTCCCGGTCTCGGAGCTGCACAACAGACTATTCTTCAGGTTCATCCCGATGCCTACACTTCCAGCCAGGCCATGTCGATGGGCTATGCTGCCGCCTATCCTCTTGGCGTGATTGGCATCATCGTCACGATGATTCTCATCAAGAAATTCTATAAAGTCGACGTGCAAAAGGAGATTGAGGAAATCGAGAATGAGAAGTCCGACTCTACGCTGGCTCCACATATGTGCTCATTTAAAGTGACCAACGACCTCGTCTCAGGGCTCAGCATGCTGAAGCTCCACACCCTGATTTCCGCCGATTATGTATTCTCCCGCATTGAGAAACCCGACGGCACCGTAATCGTGCCCACGTCAAAAGACTGCATAGAGCTGGGAGACAACGTGCTCGTGGTGTGTGCCCTTCAGGATGAGGAGATTTTCACCCGCTTCATCGGCCCAAAAATTGAGAAAAACTGGCCTATGGACAAAGGTCCGGTCGTATCTCGCCGTATATTGGTCACCAGAACTGAATACAACGGTGTGAAACTCGGTTCGCTGCGTCTCCACGCCGCCTACAAGCTCAACGTGACGCGTGTGAATCGTGCCGGAGTCGACCTTATCGCCAGCCCCAACCTACGCCTTCAGATGGGCGACCGCGTGACTGTCGTCGGAAAGATTGAAGATATCGACCATCTCGCCTCCCGCCTCGGCAATTCCATGAAGCGCCTTAATGAGCCCAACCTCGTCACGATGTTTATCGGCATATTCCTTGGCATACTCCTCGGAAGCCTGCCTATACAGTTCCCGGGAATGTCAGTGCCTATGAAGCTTGGCCTTGCCGGTGGTCCGCTCGTGGTTGCCATTCTTATAAGTGCCTACGGCCATAAGATACATCTCGTGACCTACACCAACTCCTCCGCCAATCTTCTCCTCAGGGAAATCGGCATCTGTCTCTTCCTCGCCTCTGTCGGCATAGCGGCCGGAAAAGATTTCGCGGAGACGGTCTTCAACCTAAGAGGAGCCCTTTGGGTAGGCTACGGATTCGTCATAACCGTCATTCCCCTTATCGTGGTTGGTTGCATCGCAAGAGGAAAATACAAGATGAACTATCTTTCAATCATAGGCATGATGAGCGGTGGCTACACCGACCCCCCGGCTTTGGCTTATGGCAACAAGGTGGCTAACAACGATGCCCCTGCCGTGGCCTACTCCACTGTCTATCCACTGACGATGTTCATGCGTGTGATAGTGGCCCAGGTAGTGGTGCTTTGCTTCTTGTCTTAACAGATTTTCATTCATAACGCCAAGCGGGGCGCGGTCGGTCAGACCGCGCCTCGTTTCGCCTGACTAAAAATTATGGAAGAGACTTTTTCATTTATTCTGGAAGTGATCGGCACCGTCGCCGCAGCCATAAGCGGTATACGACTGGCTGCAACGAAAAATTTCGATTGGTTCGGAGCTTATACAGTAGGGTTGGTGACGGCAATCGGTGGTGGCACCCTCAGGGACGTCCTGCTCGACATACCGGTGTTCTGGATGCAGACGTGGTGGTATCTCGGAGTGACTGCTCTTTCTTTAGCCACTGTGATTGTTTTCAAAAGCATCCTCGTCAGCAACGACCGCATCCTGTTTATATTCGACAGCATCGGCCTCGCGCTGTTCTGCGTCATCGGAATCCACAAATCCCTTGCCATCGACTATCCGATGTGGGTGGCGGTGGTCATGGGAATCATAACCGGCGCATTCGGAGGAGTGATCCGCGACATTCTCATCAATGAGGAGCCTCTGGTGTTCCGCAAAGACATATACGCCACGGCATGTCTGGCCGGGGCAATCGTCTACTGGATAATCCTCGAAATCGGAGGCTCGTATCTTGTCCAACAGATAAGCTGCGCAGCCACAATTATCCTTCTGAGGATACTCGCTCTGAAATACAATCTTTCCCTTCCGGTGCTGAAGCCCAATGTAAGCAAAAATACATCCGAAAAAAAACAGTAAAAAACAAAGATCCGGATCGGGACGCACGGCAATATCCATGCGTCCCGTTTCGTTTTCTTACAAAACCATATTTATTTCAGCCATGAACATAGCAGTCGCCGGCACCGGCTACGTCGGACTCTCCATAGCCACCCTTTTGGCCCAGCACAACCACGTCACGGCCGTAGACGTCATCCCTGAGAAAGTCGACCTTATCAACCGCCGCATATCGCCTATCCAAGACGATTACATTGAAAAATACCTCGCCGAGAAGCAACTTGACCTTACTGCCACGCTCGACGGAGAATCGACCTACAAGGATGCTGATTTCGTCGTCATCGCAGCCCCCACCAACTACGACCCTGTGAAAAACTATTTCGACACGTCGAAGGTGGAAGAAGTGATCGACCTCGTCCTCAGCGTCAACCCTAATGCTGTGATGGTCATAAAATCCACAATCCCCGTAGGCTACTGCCGCAACCTCTACCTTAAATACGCAAAAAAAACAACAACCAAAGGTCTAACGACTAACGACTCAAGGACTAACGACTCTCCCAAATTCAATCTGTTGTTTTTCCCTGAATTTCTTCGTGAGAGCAAAGCTCTTTACGACAATCTATACCCCTCCAGAATAATTGCCGGAATTCCCAAAATCATCGACAGCCCGGAATATGCCGAGGAAAACGAAGCAATCCTCAGCGTCACCGACATCGACTTCCTCACTAAGGCGGCTCATACATTTGCCGGGTTGCTGCGACAAGGAGCCTTGAAAAAGGATATTCCGACCCTCTTCATGGGCATTAAGGAAGCTGAGGCCGTCAAACTGTTCGCCAACACATATCTTGCCCTGCGCGTAAGCTATTTCAATGAGCTTGATACGTACGCAGAGGTAAAAGGACTCGATTCAAAAGCAATTATCGAGGGAGTAGGACTTGACCCTCGAATCGGCACCCACTACAACAATCCCTCCTTCGGCTACGGAGGCTATTGCCTCCCCAAAGACACGAAACAATTGCTCGCCAACTATGCCGACGTCCCTCAGAACATGATGTCGGCAATCGTGGAAAGCAACCGCACCCGCAAAGACTTCATCGCCGATCAAGTCCTCCGCATGGCCGGCTGGTATGACTACTCCTCCAATAACCATTATGGCAAAACTAGTCTAATGGCTAATCAACTAATGACTAACGACTCACAGACTATTCCGCCGACAATAGGAGTATATAGGCTGACGATGAAATCCAACTCCGACAATTTCCGTCAGAGCAGCATCCAGGGCGTCATGAAACGAATAAAAGCAAAAGGGGCCACCGTCGTTGTGTATGAGCCTACGCTCCCCGACGGCAGCCTCTTTTTCGGAAGCCTCGTTGTCAACGACCTCAGCAAATTCAAAGAGATATCCAATGCCATTATAGCCAACAGATATGACTCCTGCCTTGAGGATGTCGCCACCAAAGTATATACTCGCGACATTTTCAAACGCGACTAACCCCACTCATCCTTAATTCCTTGTCCTTAGTCACTATGTTTGCATTTGAAAACATAGTGACTTAATACTTCACACTTCATACCTAATACTTTGCGCGAAGCGCACTAAAGTGCCTCCAAGCGTTCATACTCCTCTTTCGTCAGACGCATGAAGCTGCCATGCTGGGGAGCCTCCACTCCTTGAATGTCGCGTGGAGAATGGAAATTGCGCATATACTTGTTGGCCTCGCAGATGCGGTAGCGTTTCGGCTTTGACGAATATTCTATGTAGCCGATCTGCCAGGTGTCGCTTCCGATCAGCTTGAATGCCGAGACTCCCTCACATTTCTTGTTGCCCTCGAAATCCACGTAATCCGTTTCGTCAGGTTCTGCCCATGGCCCATGAAGCGTAGGTGCGGAAGAGGTGAAGAGTCCGGGCTTACCCCCCTCTTTCTTTATCATCATATGGTAGAGTCCATCTGCGTCTACGTAGTTTATGTCGGCGTCAATTGTGGCATATCCCCAGTCGAAAAGTGGCTTGGGTTTGGTCAGATTGTTGAAATCATCGTCGGCATAGGAATAATACATCCTGTCGTAGCCCTCGCCGTCATCTGGATTCCACATCGAATAATAAATCATGTAGCCACCCTTTTTGCCATTGGGCCACTCATAAGAGGGATCGTAGATTATCTGTGGCGCCCATACGCGCTTCACTGTGGAATAATTCCCGTAAGGATCCTTTGAAGCAGGATCAGAGAAAATTTCCGGCCCCTTGCGAAAATCAAATGTGGTTGACTCCCAGTTGATAAGGTCGTCGCTCTTATAGAGGTTTATGCCATAGTTAAACCAGCTTCGGCTCTTGCGGTTGCTCATGTCGGTCGTCACCATCAGATAGCCTTTCCCATCATGCGTGCGACATATGTAGGCGTCGCGCGTCCCACCCTCTATTTTCGCATGCTCTGCCGGACTGAAAATGGAGTCTCCTCCGAGTATATCCTTAAAATGAATGCCGTCGCGGCTTATGGCATAAGCCGTCCATTCTCCGCGTCCGCTCATATGGCAATAAAGATAGCCATAATCGCCCTTTTCCAAATTCTGCCCCACGGCTATAAAGGGAAGCAGAAGAAACAGATAAATAAGTTTTCTCATTTCTATGTTATATCAAATTAAAAAAACTAAAGTTCAGACAATTTATAGACCTCCGTCCCGGCAAGAAGAAAGCACCCCGTGCCGAAATCATCAAAATCAGGAATGGATTCAAACGTGACCGGTTGGCCATCCTTTGGCTCTTTCCCGGTGCCCTGCACGAATCCCAATCGTCCGTCTGCGGCTACAGCATCTTTTACCATGGCGTTCCACGATTCAGCTATCAAAGGGAGATATTCTCCTCTGTCAAGCAATCCGTTTCTGACGCCCCATGCCATACCATAAACAAACAACGCGGTTCCCGTAAGTTCTTTCCCTCCGAAATTGGTTTGGTCATGCAGACTGACATTCCAGAATCCGTCTTCACGCCGGCAATCAGCCAATGCTTCACACATGGCCACAAGATCTTGCTCATAGACCTCTCGACGCGGATCATCTTCCGAAATCTCGTCGAGCACTCTGACCAATGCCGCCACCACCCATCCATTGCCTCTCGACCAATAGCAGTTGCATCCGTTGGGCTCCTTGTACGGAGGCACGAAATCCTTGTCGCGCCACCACAATCCTTCTGCCTTATTGAATAGCCCTCCGGCCAATGAATCTCTTGTCCACTGATACATTTCCCAAGCTTTATCCGCATATTCTCTGCGTCCCGTTTCCCGCGATAGCTTCGCCAGCACGGGCATTCCCATCTGGATGGCGTCAATCCATGTCCAGTCGCTCTTTCGGGGAGTATTGACAAGCATATTTGCCAATGCCTTGGTTTTGGTCAGCATCCGCGGCTCAGGAGTCAGACGGTAGAGATCGATATATGTTTGCGCGCAGCAATAATTGTCGGCATTCCTTGTTGTGGTGTTGTCTCGACGCATTCCCCATCCGAAACCGTTGGCCCAATCATGCGCATAGTCGAGATAGCGATTGTCAGGATATATGGAATGAAGGGCCATCAGTCCTTCGAAATAGACGGCTCGTGTCCATATATTGGCTTCATATTCCTTGTTGCGCGATGGGTAAGGAATAGGAAGGAGAGGGTTGGAATGAAGGTTGAGATAATGGTCGTTGACCTTGACAATCGTTTTCAATATATCTTTCCCCGCGGGTAGTCGGTCGTCGGTTTTTCCCCACGCACATATGCCCGCTGCCGTCATCATTACGATCACGGCCAGAATCCTTAGATCAATTCTCATATTCCACCCCCTTCCCGTCGATTGTCACGTCAGTCATCTTCGTGGCGTCTTGATAGGCATCTCTGAACGCAGTAGATTTGGCTCCCGCGACTTTGACGTTCTCAAACACTACGTTTTCGACTCTATCGTCTGGATTGCCCTCCATTATTCCCAAACCCGGACACTCCACATCCACATCTCTTATGGTGATGTTCCTCACTAATCCGAATGGCTTCTCTCCCTCTCCCTCAAGGGAGTAGAATTGGGTCCATGGTTTCATCTCTATGATGGAGCCGCACTTCCCGACTACGTTTTCCACCGTGATATTCTCATATACCTGATACGTGTCAGGGCGCATCTTAAAACGAAGAATCGTACACCCCGTCTCCACCTTGCAATTCCTCAGAGTGATGTTTTTGGCATGGATACATTCACTCCCCATCGTCAGGATTCCATGAAGATTAGGGCCGAACGTGCAATCCTCCACCATCACGTCTTCCACGCTGCCATTCTCTCGGGCCTTGTGGGCGAATGTCCCTTTCCCTCCTTTAATGCAGACGCCGTCGTCGTCTGTTGAGAAATAGCATCCCTTTATCTTGACGCGTCTGCAGACATCAAGGTCGATGGCATCGGTGCTGGGGCAGCGTTGAGGACGTGGAGGAGTCTCCATTCTGCAATTCTCTATTGTCAAGTCGTCGCATTGGTAGAAATGGGTGGTCCAGAACCCGGAGTTGATAAACTTCGCGCCATTCAGCTTCACGCCGTCGCTTCCCCATATAAATACGAGTCGAGGGCGGCTCACCTCTAAGTTGGTGCATTCCCTGCCCTCTTTCCTGGCCTGCGCGCGTCGCTCCCAGAACGTCCTCCAGAATTTGCGCCCGTTGCCATTGACAGTCCCCGGGCCATTTATCTCAAACCCGTCAACATGATAGGCGTTAATAAGCGCGGGATAATAGTATATGCTTCTCCCCTCCATCCTTGAAGGCATCAAGGGATAGTCTTTTATATTGTCCGACCCCTTCAACACAGCCCCTTCCTGCAGGGAAAGTTTTGTGCCGGGTTTGAAAAACAGTGCGCCGGTCAGAAACGTGCCTTTGGGAATGACCACGTTGCCGCCCCCCTCTTCCGAAGCCCGGTCGATTATTTTCTGCAACGCTGCAGTCTGCAATTTGGTGGAATCATTTTTGACTCCGAATTGAGTGACTACATAATCCCTGGCGCTTGCCGTCAATGCGGCAAGAATAGCTATCAGGATTATCAACATTCTTTTCATGACTTCTAAATGATATTACGTTTGTTTTGTTCCGAATTAATCCTATCTCGTTTTTCTGATCGGCTGAAGCTTCACCTCTCCATTAAGTCCGGAAGCCACGGCCGTCCAGCTGCTGAAATCTCCTTTGTATCTTCCAAGCCTTGCAATATTCGCGTCTTTGAAGACTCTCCATTCTATCCCCTGCCTGTCCATTTCAGCGATGCGGTTGGCCGGAAGGTTTGTGACCTCTACCTCTATCCGGTTTTTCCCTTTCCTAAGATATCCTCCTACCGAAGTTGTGAATGGCACGGCCCATAATGTCGCGACATCCTTCCCGTTGATTCTTATCCTCGCGCTTTCTCTTACGTCGCCAATGTCAAGAATCCAATCATCACAATTGATATCGCGAAGCTGAAACTCCACGGAATACACTCCTCTCCCCATATTGACAGAGGACTGCGGGACATCAAGCTCCGTCCACGATTTAGGACTGTCTATCTCGAAAGTTCCCTCTATCGCTGGTTCGCTTTGGCTGAAATGCAATTTCCATCCATGGTTGAGGGTAATTGCTCCGGAAAGCTTCTCTTGATAATGCCAAACCGGCAGCGCGGATATGCCTGTCGTGTCGTCAAACGAGCGAAGGATCATGCTCTCTCCCGACCTGAGTTGCAATCTTATTCTTTCCTTTTCGCCGATTGCCCGGGAAGACACTGCCCCTCTTTCTCCATCCATCGGATTGAATAAGACGTTGACTTTTCCAAGCTTATTGATGGCAACATAGGCGTCGACGTCTTTCGGCTGAAGATTGGAAATGAAATAGAGATGCCCTCCGTCCACGGCACGCCGGATATAGCCAAGCCCATGGCGCGACATAAGTTCCTCCTCAGCCACTCCTGTAATGGCAAGGGCTTTCTTGTAGTCGTCGGCCACTATAATTCTCCCTTTGCCGAAACTATGAACTCCCTCTTCGTCATCTATATCTTTGACGATATCGGCAAATCTCCTTCTGCGGGATTCAAGCTGATAAAACCCGGGGACATCGACGGGCAATCCTCCTACGAAGGCCACCGTGCTCCCCTCTCTTGCGAGCTCAAGAATCTTTTCCAAAGAAGACAGGGGCATTAACTTTGCTTCCGGCACGACCAAGGCTGAATAAGACGCCCCTCCCACAGTCTGTATCCGTCCATTCTCCTCGCTTGTAGCCAGAAGCAAAGCGTCGGAGATATAGTCTACGTTATACCCCTCTTTCATTATCGAATTGACCGCACCGATGAATCCCGGTGCGCGTTGTTTCATCTTGTGGATGTCGAATGCCACCATCCTTCCGGGCAGATTGTCCCAGATGTCTTCTATGGGAAGGTAAAGCAGGAAATCATTGTCCGAAGAGCCTTGCTGGAGCATAGACTGGCATCGCGTGATATAATCGAAAAAGGCGGGGGCATCGTGCCACATCGGATTTGTCGGCGACATGTTGATGCTTGCATAGAATCGCCAGCCGGGCCATGGGGCTTCCTCAGGAGAATACGGCGTGCCATGGAAATACATATGGTTGACTCCGCCAAGCAGCATAAGGTCCATATCCGGTTTGCACTGCGAGAGCGACGTGCGGAAATGGTCGGTCAGCCATGTGAAGGTCTCTGATGAGACAAGCTTCTTGCCGGTGATGTTGGCTGCCGAGGAGGCATATTTCAGCATAGATATGTCGGAGTCGTTGCGTTTTGCAATCGAATCCTTTCTCAATCCTTTTATTCCGAAATCCGAAAGTCCGAATCCTTCGCATTCCGGAATATCCACGGCGGCGTATGCGTCGATTAAGTTGGCAGGCGATCCGTGGGCCTGATTGCGGGTCTTTGCTCCGTGGGAATGTGCCCATTCTGTCCAGGGTCGCAGAAAGTTGTCAAGAAGCAGCTCCGACATAGTTCGCCGGTAGTCGCCGACTATTCTCCTTGTCTTCTCGCCGCGTGCCATGTCTGTGAATTCTTTATAGTGATCCTCCAGACGATATCCCCTCCTGTTATAGAATTCTTCAAGAAGCGTAGGAGTCCAGTCCGCTCCATAGAGTTCATAGGAATCGCTAAACAGCACCTCTGGGAATGCCATTCCGGCTTTTGAGAATGCAGAATCGAATTTTGAAAGATACATCCCTACCGCGCCCTTGTCAAGATGATCCACCACCAGTCCCTCTCCGCCGGGGGCAGCTCGCTTCACCTTCTGCATCGTATTGGCAATTTCCAGGATTATGGTGTCGCCCGCCCCTTCGGGTTTTGCAACTCGTCTGAAAACTGCTTTCTTGGCCGCGTCTTCCTTTGTCACGTCCGGTCCGCCGAAAGGCCAGCCCGTCCCATTGTTCAATTCGATTCTTATTCCGTGTTTCGCCCCTTTTCGACATGCTATGTCGAGCATCTTCATCCATTTCGGGGAAAGATAGGGAATATCATTTGCCTCATTCCCCTTCACCCCATATATGGGCGTGACCTCAAGAGTCGCGATTCCCGCTTTGGCATACTCCGATATATTTTTTGCAAGGTTGGCGGAATCTACTGCACTCCCTAGCCACCACCATCTTGAGCCGGGGCGACTTTCAAGCGTGGCCTCGGGCCAGTCGTGTGCCGCCACTTTGAGCGATGCCGCTAATGACAGCGACAGCACGCCGATTCCTATCATACGCTGTGAAAAAAGTTTCATGGTCGGTTTGATTTTTGCAAATTTAATAATTTTTCTACTAAATTCTGCCTGATAAGTCTTTCTTTCATGTGCCATTTTCAGTTTTTGGAGTAAAATGCCGCCGTTTTTGAACAGAATTTATTCCCTTTTATCAAATTATTTCCCATCTTTGCAGATAATTTCACGTCTCCCCAAAGGCATCTGCCTTGGGGATTGCTATACAAACCAGAAAAAACCATATACAATGAGCGACTTCATCAACGACGATTTCCTCCTCCAGACTGAATCGGCAAGACGCCTCTACCACGACTATGCCGTGCGCCAGCCCATCATCGACTATCATTGCCATCTGATTCCGGCATACGTGGCCGACGACCATCAATTCAACAATCTCGGACAAATATGGCTCGAAGGCGACCACTACAAATGGCGTGCAATGCGCACGAACGGCATCGACGAGCGTTTTATCACGGGTCATGACACTTCCGACTGGGAGAAATTCGAAAAATGGGCCGAAACGGTGCCCTTCACTATGTGCAACCCTCTTTACCATTGGACCCACCTGGAGCTGAAGACTGCCTTCGGCGTCGGGAAACTCCTGAACCCCTCTACTGCTAAGGAAATCTACGACAAATGCTCCGAGATGTTGCGCACGCCTGAATTCTCAGCCCGCGGACTCATGAAGCATTACAACGTTGAGACCGTCTGCACCACCGACGACCCCGCCGATTCGCTTGAACACCATCTGAAGGTGGCCGCCGACAAGGCGTTCGGCATCAAGATGCTGCCGACGTGGCGTCCCGACAAGGCGATGGCTGTGGAAAATCCTGTTGCCTACAAGGAATATCTGATCCGGCTTGGCAAGGCGGCCGACGTGGATATTAATTCTTTCGACAATCTTCTGAAAGCCCTCAAACTTCGTCACGACTTTTTCCGCTCCGTAGGTTGCCGACTTTCCGACCACGGCCTGGAGGCTTTTTACGCCGAAGATTACTCGCATGAGGAGATTGAAGCCATCTTCAATAAGGTGATCGGCGGAACAATGCCCGACGCTGCGGAGATTGCCAAGTTCAAGAGCGCGATGCTCGTGGAGTTCGGCATCATGGACCACGACGCCGGATGGACACAGCAATTTCACTACGGGGCTATCCGCGACAACAATACCCGCATGTTCCGTCAGCTCGGACCCGACACAGGATTCGACTCCATCGGAGATTTCACGGTGGCAAAAAGCATGTCGAAATTCTTCGACACCCTCGACCGTCAGGGCAAGCTTGCCAAGACGATTATCTACAACCTCAACCCTCGCGACAATGAACTCGTGGCCACGATGATCGGCAATTTCCAGGATGGCGGCTATGGCCCGGGCAAGATTCAGTTCGGTTCGGGATGGTGGTTCCTCGACCAAAAACTTGGCATAGAGCGTCAGCTCGGAGCGCTCGGAGTCTTGGGCCTGTTGAGCCGATTCGTCGGGATGCTGACCGATTCCCGTTCATTCCTCTCATATCCGCGTCATGAATATTTCCGCCGCATTCTCTGCAATATGCTCGGCTCTCAGATTGAGCAAGGGCAGCTCCCGGCTTCGGAAATTGATTTCATCGGACGCGAAATCGTCGCTAAGGTCTCTTACGGCAACGCCAAAGAATACTTTAAATTCTAATCCCTTCGGACATGGCTGATACAATGAATCACTCCACGACGCTCCGCCCCTCCAACTGGCGTTGGGTCATATGCTCGCTGCTATTCTTTGCGACTACAATCAACTACCTCGACCGTCAGGTGCTGTCGCTGACGTGGAAAGACTTTATCGCTCCCGAATTTCATTGGAGCGATTCCGACTACGGCACCATCACCGGATTCTTCTCCCTGTTTTACGCCGGGGTGAGCCTCTTTGCCGGCCGGTTCATCGACTGGATGGGAGCCCGCAAGGGTTATCTTTGGGCCATCTTCATATGGTCGCTCGCTGCCGTGATGCACGCCGGCTGCGGATGGGTCACTATGGAAATCGAAGGCCTCGATTCCGTGGAAGCCCTCGCCGCCGTGAAGGCCGGGTCGGCTCTCGCCCTGTCGATTGCTTCTATCAGCGTCTGGCTCTTCCTCGGAAGTCGTGCCTTGCTCGCTTTGGGAGAATCGGGCAACTTCCCCGCTGCCATAAAGGTGACGGCTTTCTACTTCCCGAAGAAAGACCGTGCGTTTGCCACGGCCGTATTCAATTCCGGGGCTTCGGTCGGAGCCTTGGCTGCTCCGCTTTGCATCCCCCTGCTTGCCCGGGCTTTCGGCTGGGAGATGGCTTTCGTCATAATCGGTGCCTTGGGATTCGTCTGGATGGGATTCTGGAACTATATGTACGACCGTCCCGACAAATCCCGCCACGTCAATGCCGCCGAGCTTGCATATATCATGCAGGACGAGAAAGGGGAGTCTGAAAAAGAAATTGTCAGGGAGGAGACTAAGACCATCCCCTTCTGGCGCTGCTTCTGCTATCGCCAGACCTGGGCGTTTATCGTTGGAAAGGCTTTCACCGACGGTGTCTGGTGGTTCTTCCTTTTCTGGGCCCCCGCTTATTTTTCCGACCAATTCGGCTATGCCTCCTACACTCCTATGGGTCAGGCCCTGATTTTCGTCTTGTATCTCATCGTGACGTTGCTTTCCATTGCCGGCGGCTATCTGCCTAAGATTTTTGTTGACAAACTGGGCATGAACCCCTATGCCGGACGAATGAGAGCGATGCTGATCTTCGCCTTCGTGCCTATCCTTGCCCTCTTCGCGCAGCCGCTTGGAGTCTACTCTGCTTGGTGGCCGGCTATAATCATTGGTCTGGCAGGGGCTGCCCATCAGGCTTGGAGCGCCAACCTTTATTCCACGATCGGCGACATGTTCCCGACTTCCACGGTGGCCTCCATCGTGGGTATCGGCACTATGGCCGGTGGCCTGGACTCTTATCTCATAAATCAAGGTTCCGGCATTCTCTTCGACCATGCCGCATCCCTTGGTGAGGCCTTCCGGTTCTTCGGATTCTCCGGCAAACCGGCCGGCTACATGATTGTCTTCTGCATTTGCGCCGTCAGCTATCTTCTGGCTTGGTGCGTAATGAAGCTGCTCGTGCCCCGCTATAAGAAAATCGAAATCTAATCAGTTGGTTTTAAATAGATCCAGGCCTTGGAAACCGGACTCATCCCCAGTCTCCAAGGCCTATTTTTTTGCATCCGGAACCCGGCCTGCACAACGAAACCGGGTTGCAAAGTCAAGCCGCAACCTAAATAAC
>VSPO01000026.1 GCA_009775375.1 Muribaculaceae bacterium
CAACATATTAAGAAATTTATTGAGGGTCAGAAATCCGACAATCAGAAAAATAATTTTGTCATGGCGGACGAGATCCCCCCTAACTTATTGTTCTTCGGGGTCAGAGACTCCGCCTGATTCTTTCAAAAATTAACGAACTATTGTTCTTAAAATTCTGCCGATTTATATTTTTGCGATTACTAAACCCACTCTTCTCGATTCAAAATCAGCCCGAAAATATGACGAAATCTTGAAAAAGAAAAAAAGTTTAAACAACTTCATTTTGTCGGAGAGAAAAAAAGTGACTACCTTTGTTTTCAGAAATGGATAACATGGGAGCTAAAGTTATGAACATGACTGACGACAAAATACCGGAGAGCCCCGACTCTACCTGCAAGGAGAGGCTGACGCTGAAAAAGGGGGAGAAGTTGCGCCACCGTTCGCTGGTGGACGCTATTTTTCGCGAAGGTGGGAATATTTATGAATACCCCTTGCGCCTGTCGTGGCGCAAGCTGACGGAGGATGAACTTGAAGCCACCTTCCGCGACCACGTACCGGCTGGAATCGACTCCCTGCAGATGCTCATCACAGTGCCTAAAAAGAAACGCCGCCATGCCGTGGACCGCGTCTTGATGCGCCGAAGGATCCGAGAGGCCTATCGATTGAACCGCAATGGATTGAAAGCCATGATTCAGAGCAATCCCGACATTCGGACTCTCGGCATCGCCCTCATATATCTCCACAACGACAACTTGCCTTACTCCACGATAGAGAGCAAAATGAAGACTCTCTTCCGGAAACTTTCAGCCAAGATTGAAGGCCGGCGCAAAGACCTGCCGGAGGCTAAGGCCGCTGACAATACCAAAGGAAGTGATAATGAAAAGCAGGTAAAAAGAGAGGAGGGTGAATAATGGGCAACATTCTCTCTAAACTAATGATACTGGCAATCCGTTTTTATCAAGGAGCCATATCGCCGATGTTCCCGGCCGCCTGCCGCTATCAGCCTACGTGCAGCCAGTATGCCGTGGAGGCCATCCGCAAGCACGGCCCGCTGAAAGGGGGTTGGCTTGCCATCAAAAGGATAGCCCGCTGCCACCCCTGGGGAGGAAGCGGCTACGACCCGGTGCCATGACACCATCGACTCCACGCTTGAATAAATCCGACAAAGATGCCGCCTATGCAAATATCAGACATCCATACCCATAAACCCGCCCCGCAGCCTGAAGCCGTGGTACAGGGTCCGAAAGAGGGATTCAGTCCCCTCGACGGCCAATACTATTCAATCGGCATACATCCCTGGGACACCGCCTCAGGCAACATTGAAGAGCAGACCTGGCGAAGGCTTGCTGACTATTGTGCATACCCGGAAGTCGTGGCAGTCGGGGAATGCGGCATCGACATGCTGAAGGGTGGCCCGCTTTTCATGCAAATGCAGGTGTTCAAGCGGCAAATAGAGATCTCGGAGAAATTGCGCAAACCGCTGATTATCCATTGCGTGAAAGCCCACGACGTGATTATAGGGATGAAGAAGGAAATCAAGCCCATGCAGAACTGGGTCGTGCATGGATTCAGGGGCAAACCATCGGTCGGAAAGATGCTGACCGACGCCGGGATATGGCTCTCCTTCGGAAGCCGCTTCAATCCCTTGACCGTGGCGGAGACAGATCCCACCATGATGCTCGCGGAGACGGATGATTCTCCAATCCTGATTTCCGAAGTGATTTCCTCCCTCTCCGATGCGCGCGGAGAAGACCTGACAGAGACCATCCTCGTCAACTCGCTACGTTTTCTCAGCCGGGTCGGCGGCGATTAAGCGACATAAAAATAGGCTCTCCAATCATAAACGCAACCTTGACAACGTTATAATAGGAAGGGCCGGAACGCGGGAAGCCCCGCCAGCCCGACCGACACAGCATATAAAAACACCAACAAAGATGAAAATAGCTATCATAGGATATGGCCGCATGGGCCATCTGATTCAGGAAATCGCCGAGGAACGCGGCCACAAGGTGGTCTGCGCCATTGACGCCGACAATACTGAAGATTTCAACTCGGAAGCATTCCGCAGCGCCGACGCAGCCATTGAGTTCTCCACGCCCACCACGGCGGTCAACAACATTCTCGCTTCGTTTGCGGCAGGCGTACCCGTGGTCAGTGGCACCACCGGCTGGCTCGACGCCCTCCCCGACCTCAAAGACATGTGCAACAAAGGGAAAGGTACGCTTCTCTACGGCTCCAACTTCTCAATCGGGGTCAACGTCTTCATGGCCGTCAACCGCTATCTGGCAAGGGTGATGAACGATTTCCCCGAATACACCCCCTCCATGATGGAGATTCATCATATCCACAAGCTCGACCATCCTTCGGGCACGGCTATCACGCTTGCCGAAGACCTGGTCACGGTCGTAGACAGAATCAAGACCTGGCAGGAGCCTGAACCGGGCAAGACCATCGACAGCAAGGCCCTGCCGGTGGATCATATGCGTCAAGGAGAAGTGCCCGGCACGCATATCATCACGTGGGATTCTCCCGTCGACACGATCACTATCAGCCATGAGGCGAAAAGCCGTCGCGGGTTTGCCCTCGGGGCCGTGAAGGCTGCTGAATGGATAAAAGGGAAAAAGGGCTACTTCACCGTGGCCGACATGCTTTCCGACGTCACCCACACCACCGGACTTTTTGAATAAACCAGCAATCACGAAAAGGAGATGGACAACAACCAACCGCTCGACCTGCCGAAGGCCGACCCCACAGAGAAGGGGATAAAAAGCCTGCGCCAACGCATAAAGGAGACGAAGACCACCCGCTGGGTGCGCTTCGGCATTGTCTCCGTCATATTTTTCCTCTGGGTCATCTGGATGGGCAACCCATGGCTCTCGCTGCTATGGCTGCTGCTTCTCGACATCTATATCACGGCATATATACCCTGGACCTGGTGGAAGAAGACAAAAGGCCCGACCCGCACCGTCATGGGATGGGTCGACGCCATCATATATGCCCTGGTGCTGGTCTATTTCATATTCGCCTTCATCGGCCAGAATTATAAGATTCCATCATCAAGCCTTGAGAAGTCGCTGCTCGTGGGAGACTATCTTTGGGTCAACAAGACGCTTTACGGACCAAGAGTGCCGCAGACTCCCCTCCACTTTCCTCTTGCCCAGCACACTCTCCCCATCGTCAACACGAAAAGCTATCTCGACAATCCCCAGCTCGACTACCATCGCCTCCCCGGCATCCGTAAGATCCAACGCGGCGACATTGTGGTCTTCAACTATCCCCAGGGCGACACCGTGGCCCTGAAGATACAGAATCCCGACTACTATCAGATAACCCACGACCTGCGCCGCAACGGCATAGAAAACCCGCGTGAATACATGGAGCGCAACAAGGCGATGTTTGGCGACATCGTATGGCGTCCGGTAGACCGAAGGGAGAATTACGTGAAGCGGGCCATCGGCCTGCCGGGCGACCGACTGAAAATCAGCGGCGACACCATCTACATCGACGGCAAGGCAATCGCCGACCCCGACAACGTACAATACAACTACATAATCCCTGTCAGCGGACGTATCCCCGACGAGAAATGGCTTGAAATCGGAGTGCGCGCCGACGACCATGGCTCCAACCCTGCTTCCGCCGAAATAACGGGCTTCCAGTTCTACGACGTCCCTCTGACGAAGGAGATGAAGGCCAAGGTTGAGACCTGGCCGGAGGTGACGGGTCCGCTGCGAAAAGAGAGCGCCACGAGGTTGTTCGACCTCTACGGGATGTTCCCCTTGGGAGCCGACTATGGCTGGACGCGTCCCGACATGGGGGAATTCTGGATTCCCGAGCGCGGGGGCACGATTCATCTGACCCTTTCCAACCTCCCTATCTATGAGAGGGCCATACGCGTCTATGAAGGCAACGACCTGCAGGTGCGCGACGGGAAAATCTATATCAATGACAAGCAGACCGACTACTATACGTTTAAGCTCGACTATTATTGGATGATGGGCGACAACCGCGACCGTTCGGCGGATTCCCGCTACTGGGGATTCGTGCCGGAGGACCATATCGTGGGCTCGCCGATGTTCGTAATCGCCTCGTTCGACGAGGAACGCGGATGGTTTGACGGGAAAATCCGCTGGAACCGTATCCTGCGCGACGCTAATCCCGACGACAAATGGTGATCCCCCCGTATGCGGCAAGTTTCGGTTGGTATGCGGCATGGATTCATGCCTTATCCGAAGGCATGAATCCAGACGACGCCATAGCCGAGGCCAACAGGCAGCAGGGAATCAGCGGAAAAGGGTTCGCAAGATGCCGACTGCGAGGCAGGGATGGCGACACGTTGCTGAGCGTGGCCGTGGTCGGCGGCTCCCATTCCCTTTTGCGAAGGGGGAGCGAGCTGCGGGCAGAGCTTTCCGGACATGGCAACTGGCCTCACGCCCATCTGGGCGCACTTGAGGCAATCTGCGGCAGAGCCCCCTACTATCAGCATCTCATCCCGAAGCTGCGCGACGCCATAGGCAACCCGCCAAAATCGCTGCGGGAACTGAATCTGTCGATTCACGACGACATCGCCACCTTCCTGGGAGTCGTCGCCACCCTGACTCCCGAAGCACGGGAGAGGGGGAATGAAATCGCAGCCGACATCAATCCGGAGCTGAGCATCATCGATCCTCTGATGAGATTCGGCAAGGAAACGCTTCTTGCCTTACTTTGTCGGGCCGGGAAAATGTAGTCGTCGCGACGCGTCTTAAAATTTTAGGGAGCTCTGAGCGTTATTAATGTATGGGCATGTCGGCAATCGGCATGACATTGAGAAAGTCACGGGATTGCCCGTGCCATTATTTATATGTTGAACATTCTCAGTGAGATTCATTTGATGATAAGGGCAAGGATGCTATATTCGATAGTTTTTACGCTCCTCATGTTTGCGTGTGGGGCGGTTTCCTCGTGGGCTGACGTGCCAAAGGGGGTGTCGCTTCAGACCGTACCTGAGTTGAAGGTGAAGGTCTTCAAGGGGTTCTATCGATTCGTGGATGAATATGGCGACACGGTCAGGATGACGGTGTTCAACGATTTCATTGTCTATCCTCCCCTGAAATTCAAGAACAAGAAGCAGGAGGAATTTTATTGGCGAACAGTGAGAGACGTGCGCAAGACTCTCCCCTACGCCAAGCTTGCGTTTTCCGCCCTTACAGAGACCTACGAATATATCCAGACCTTGCCCGACAAGAAAACCCGGGAAAAGCACCTCAAGCGTCTTGAGAAAGACATCGTGGAGCAATATAAACCCGTCGTGAAACGCATGACGAAACGCCAGGGCAAAATCCTTCTCAAGCTCATTACCCGTGAGACCGACCAGAACTCCTATCACATCGTCAAGGCGTTCCTCGGTTCGCTCAGGGCAAGTTTCTATCAAGCCATCGGCCGCTTCTTCGGAATGAACATGAAGAACGGTTTCAACCCCTCCAAGAACGAAGAAGACGCCATCATCGACCGCATAGCCACCCTCATCGAGCAAGGCGCCCTCTAAGAGTGTGAAAAAGGGGGGTGTAGATAAGTTTTTTTGCATTTTTCTTTATTTTCCTTGGCCGACGTTGGTAAATTGTTTCTGTTTTTTAACTAACTTTACACTTCAAAAACAGAATCTGAAAGAAATCGCATCATGCCAGAGGATGTCTATCATATACCCGCGCTTCTGCCGGAGGCTATCAACTTGCTGAACATCAAGCCCGACGGCACGTATATCGACGCCACTTTCGGCGGCGGCGGTCATTCACGTGCCATTATCGAAGCGTTAGGCCCCAATGGCCATCTTTATTCCTTCGACCGAGACATGGACGCATTTGCCAACCGTATAGACGACCCTCGGTTTACGTTCGTGCATTCAAATTTCAGATTTATTGAAAACTTCATGCGCTACCACGACGCCGGAAAGGCCGACGGCATTCTCGCCGATCTTGGAGTCAGCTTCCATCATTTCGATTCTTCGGAAAGGGGATTCTCTTTCCGCTCCGACGCTCCCCTCGACATGCGCATGAACCGCAACGCCACCACCTCTGCCGCCGACATCATAGCCGGATACGACGAATCGCGCCTACGGGCCATCTTCAACGCCTATGCCGACCTCAAAAAAGCCGGACTCGTGGCAAAGGCCATCATCAAAACAAGGGAAGCTTCCCCCATCACAACCACCTTCCAGCTTGCCGACGCGGTGAGACCCGCTCTCGACCCCCGGCAGGAGAAGAAAGAACTCGCCCAGGTGTTCCAAGCCATAAGAATCGAGACCAACGACGAGATGGGCGACCTCCGACACTTCCTTCAGGCCTCGCTACGCGTGCTTAGTCCCGGCGGCCGACTCGCCATGCTGACGTATCATTCCGTGGAAGACAGGATGGTCAAAAACTTCATGAAAACCGGAAACATCGACGGCAAAGAAGACAAGGATTTCTTCGGGAAGCTGACCACCCCCTGGCGGCTCATCACCCGCAAACCGATAGAGCCATCGGCGGAAGAGATCGAGGCCAACCCGCGGTCGAGAAGCGCAAAGCTTCGAGTGGCGGAGCTTCTTTACCCGGAGGCACCTCCCGACAAATAATCCTACAAATCAAGACTTTCAGAACAAGACATTAATCCCAATACAACTCATTATTCATTCGCTCTCCGAATCATGGCAAACAATCCCGACAAAAACAAAAAGCCTGAGGCCAAACGCACGACCCCGACGTGGGTCTCCGACGTCAGATACGGACGCTCCCTATCCGTAGAATTTTTCAAACATAACGCATGGCTGCTGATGATACTTATAATCGCCATGCTGTCGCTGATGGGACTACGCTACAAGACCAAGACACGCATGGAGGAAATCAAACGGCTGACCACGGAGCTCCAGCTCGCCGAAAGCTCCAAGCTCCAAGAGAAAGCCGCCTATATGTCGCTAATCAGGGAGACAGAGATGAAGAGGCTCGTGGAGGAGAAAGGGCTCGGCCTCATTTTTCAAGAGCAACCCCCATTTGAGCTTGAACTCGACAAAAACTGAACTACGGATTCCCCTCACGCTGCCATAAAATGAAACAGAACAACAAGACACACATACTTTTCAGATACGGAATAATCACGCTGGCATTCCTGGTATTCGCAATCGGGGTGGTGGTGAAGCTTATTGAGACCACCGTCGTCAACGCTCCGGCATGGAACGAGCGTGCCCACAGGGAGCTGTCGCAAGTGACGGTCATCCCTCCGGAACGAGGCAACATACTTGCCTCCAACGGAAATATCCTCGCCTGCAACCTGAAGGTGTATGACATCAAGCTCGACCTGCGCCACAACAAGGTGATGAAGCAAAACGTCATTCCATGGGCAAAAATCGACAGTCTCGCCGACTCCCTCGACTATTATTACCCACGCATACGCAATCTCGCGCAACATCCCGACACCGCAAAGAAATACTCCTGGCACACCCGCCTGAAAAAGGAATTCGACAAAGCCCCGGAGCGGCGCAACCGTGCCCTGCGGCTTGCCGCCAAAATGACGCTTGAGGATTTCCAGAGAATCCGCAATTTCCCTTACCTTAAGGATTTCAAGGGGAAAGGATTCCGCATCCCCGTCTACAAGGAGGAGAAGAACATCCGCATTTACCCTTATGGAAGGATGGCCTACCGAAGCATCGGAAGAGTGAACGAGAGTTTCGAGACCGGGGAATTCCATGGCTATTCCGGATTGGAGAAGGACCTCGACACCCTTCTCTATGGAAAGCCGGGGAAAGCAAAGAAAGTGGCGCTGACCTCCGGCATCACCAACTGGCTTTCGCAAGCCCCTGTCAGAGGCTTCGACATTCTGACCACGATTGACATAGACATGCAGGACATGCTCGAACAGGAGCTCCTCAATATCTGCCAGGAATCAAAGGCCGAGTGGGGCACCGCCCTTCTCATGGAGGTGGCTACAGGGGAGATAAAGGCCATTTCCAACATTGAGCTCCTCGACAACGGCACGTATGGAGAGGCCCTCAACAGGGCTGTGCAGGCATTCGAGCCGGGATCGGTCATGAAGCCGATATCCATGATGATAGCCTTTGAAGACGGATTGATCAGAAGCGTCAACGAGACCGTAGACTGCAGCCCGTTCCAGCGCACGAGCGACCCCCACGCCCCCAACGTGAAGACGATGAAGCAGGTGATTGAGATGTCGTCGAACACGGGCATAGCCCGCGTGATTTTCCGTGGGTATGCCGACGACCCATCCAAATTCCACGACCGCCTGACCTCCATCGGATTCTTCGAGCCCATGCACACCGGCATAGCCGGGGAATGCGTCCCGAGAATACGCAAGCTGCTTCCCAAAGACTCAAGAGGCAACAACATAACCATGACCGCACGCCATCTCGACCTTGCCCGTCAGGCCTACGGCTACAACACGGAGATTCCCCCGCTCTACACGCTCTCCATCTACAACGCCATCGCCAACGGAGGGAGATACGTCAGGCCCCACCTCGTGCAATCGCTGATCGACGAGGAGGGGAGAGACTCCGTCTTGCCCATAAGCTACATCCGCGACCGCATTTGCTCGCCGGAGACCGCCGAGAAAGTGAAGAGCTGCATCCGGGAAGTGGTCTGGGGCGACCATGGCACGGCCCGCATGGTGCGCGACGACCGCGTGGAGGTGGTCGGCAAGACCGGCACGGCCTATCCCGTGGAGAAGGGAGCCTACAACACCTCCAAACGCCGCTATGCTTTCGCGGGGTTCTTCCCCTATGAACAGCCCCTCTACTCTTGTATGGCTCTCGTGCTCGGGCCTGCCGGCACAAGCGCCAACCGCACGTCAGGACAGGTCGTGAAGAACATGGCCGTCAAAATGTATGCACGAGGGATGCTCAACAATTCCTCGACGTTCACGTCCTCCAGAAAAGAATCCACGCCTATCTTCGCCGCGTCAGACGGCAGCCACCCGACAAAGGTCGTCTCGCATCTCGGAATCGCGAAAGCGAAGAAGGTGAAAGCCGACGCACATACCGCAGCCGCCAATTCCGTCCCCGACGTGACGGGCTACGACGCTCCGACCGCCTTGAAGATTCTTGAGTGCAAAGGTCTCAACGTGATAATAAAAGGGGGAGGAAGGGTAGTCTCGCAATCGCTGCCCAAAGGCTCCCCGATCAGGCCGGGCGATAAAATCGTGCTAAGTCTCAAGATATAAAAAACAACCAATTCAAGATATGACATCCAAATTATCCAGCCTTCTCCAAGACATCGACGTTCTGGAGATTATAGGCGAAACCGACAAGAATATAACTTCCCTCGAAAGCGACTCCCGCAAGGTGGAGAAAGACGGATTGTTCGTGGCCGTGAAGGGAGTGACTACCGACGGACATAAATATATCCCGGTGGTGGCAAGCGCCCATGTGGGGGCCATTGTTTGCGAGGAGATGCCCGCGAAGGTGGAGAAGGGCATAACGTATGTCCGCGTGGCCGATTCCGCCGAAGCCCTCGGCAGGCTCGCCTCGGCCTGGTATGGCCATCCGTCGCGCAGCCTGAAACTCGTAGGGGTCACAGGCACAAACGGGAAGACCACCACGGCAACCCTCCTTTATGAGATGGCAAAACTTGAAGGGTACAAAGCCGGATTGTTGTCAACGGTCTGCAACTATGTCTGCGACCGCGCCGTCCCGACCATGCACACCACTCCCGACCCTCTGACCCTCAACCAGCTATTGGCGGAGATGGTGGAGGAGGGATGTGAATACGCCTTTATGGAAGTGTCGTCGCATTCCACGGCTCAACGCCGCGTGGCCGGCTTGCAATTCGCCGGAGGCATATTCACCAACCTGACACGCGACCACCTCGACTATCACGGCACGGTGGAAAACTATATGAACGCGAAGAAGGCTTTCTTCGACATGCTCCCGACATCTGCCTTCGCACTGACCAACGCCGACGACAAATGCGGCATGTATATGGTGCAGAACACGAAGGCAAAGGTCTATACTTATTCCCTGCGGGCTGACGCCGATTTCAGGGGTAAAGTGCTGGAGACACGCCTCGACGGCACATTGATGCTGCTCAACGGGCGCGAGGTGGAGGTGAGGTTCACGGGACGCTTCAATGCCTACAACCTGACCGACGTCTACGGCGCGTCGATACTCTCAGGGTTCGACCCGGAGGAGGTCATCGTCAACATGAGCCTACTCGTGCCGGTGGCCGGGCGCTTCCAGCCATTCCTTTCGTCCGACGGCGTGGCAGCGATAGTAGACTATGCCCACACCCCCGACGCCCTTGTCAACGTGCTCGACACAATCCGCGAAATAGTCGGGCCTGACGGAGAAATCATCACCGTTGTCGGAGCCGGAGGCAACCGCGACCACGGCAAGCGTCCGATGATGGCCCAGGAGGCTGCCTGCCGCAGCGATTTCCTTATCCTGACGAGCGACAACCCCCGCAACGAGAATCCGGAGGAAATCATCGCAGAGATGAGGGAAGGACTGAATTCGGAGGAATTGCGACGCACGGAATGCATCACCGACCGTCGCACAGCCATCTGCGAGGCCGTAAGACGTGCAAAACCGGGCTCTGTCGTGCTCGTGGCAGGGAAGGGACATGAGACTTATCAGGAGGTATGCGGCGTCCGTCATCATTTCGACGACCGCGAAGAGGTCAAAAACGCATTTTCACTCAGATGATATACGCTCTATTCAATTATCTAAAGGATACGGATTTCCCGGGAATCCACCTTATGAGCTACATCACCTTCAGGGCAGGCATGTCGTTTGCCCTGGCCATGGTGATAGCCCTGATTTTCGGACGCGACATAATCCGACGCCTGCAAAAAATGCAGGTGGGAGAGGTGGTGCGCAATCTTGGCCTCGAAGGGCAGATGAGCAAGACCGGCACCCCCACGATGGGAGGAGTCATAATCATCCTTTCCATCCTCGTGCCTTGCCTTCTTCTCGGCAATCTCTCAAATATCTACATGATACTGATGCTTGTCGCCACGGTCTGGATGGG
Source organism: Muribaculaceae bacterium (assembly GCA_009775375.1). GTDB lineage: Bacteria > Bacteroidota > Bacteroidia > Bacteroidales > Muribaculaceae > Lepagella. The sequence goes on from VSPO01000026.1 coordinate 10,968, forward strand.
CTCCATCGGATTCCTCGATGACTACCGCAAGCTTAAATACCACAACAAGGACGGTCTGAAAGGGAAATACAAGGTGATCGGACAGGTGGGACTCGGGCTTATCGTCGGCCTGACTATGTGGCTCTCCCCCGACATCGTCATGAGCGAGAACATGGAGGTGGAAAACGCCGTCAGCCATGAGACGGAAATCGTCCATTCTGTCAACACGGTGAAATCCCCGCAGACCACCATCCCATTCGTGAAGAACAACAACTTCAACTACGAATGGCTGACAGGCTGGATCGACAATCCCTACACTGCCGACATTCTCGGCTGGCTCGTGTTTGTGCTTGTCGTAATCATAGTGGTGGCAGCGGTCAGCAACGGGGCAAACCTTACGGACGGACTCGACGGACTTTGCGCAGGAACCTCGGCCATAATCGGGGTCGCGCTCGCCATCATGGCCTATCTTGGCGGCAACGTGATATATTCCGGTTATCTCAACATCATGTATATCCCCGGCTCAGAGGAACTGGTGGTCTACGCGGCCGCGTTCATCGGCGCGCTGGTGGGCTTCCTGTGGTACAACGCGTTTCCTGCTCAGGTGTTCATGGGCGACACCGGCAGCCTCACGCTCGGGGGTATCCTCGCCGTCTTCGCCATCCTTATCCGCAAGGAGCTGCTTATCCCGCTGTTGTGCCTTATATTCTTCATAGAAGACCTTTCCGTGATTCTTCAGGTGGGATATTTCAAATTCACGAAAAAGAAACATGGTGAAGGCCGACGGATATTCAAGATGACGCCGCTCCACCATCATTTCCAGAAGGCCGGCGACGGTTCCGTGAAATGCCTGCTTAATTATCCCAAGGCCCCGATTCCGGAGTCGAAGATAGTCGTAAGATTCTGGATTGTTGGGATTCTTCTTGCTGCATTGACCTTCGTCACATTGAAAATCAGATAAAAACAGAGACTTTTAAAGTCGGAAATACATAATGGAAATCAACAAACAAAACATAGACCTTTCCGGCCGCCTTGTCGTGCTCGGAGGGGGAGAAAGCGGCACGGGTGCCGCGGTGCTTGGCAAAGTCAAGGGGATGGACGTGTTCCTGTCAGACATGGGCAAAATCCCGGAAAAATACAAGGAGATGCTCCGCAACCATTCAATCCCGTTTGAGGAGGGGCAGCACACCGAAGAGAAAATCCTTAACGCTACGGTAGTCGTGAAAAGTCCGGGCATACCCCCTTATGCACCGATGGTGGAAAAGATTGCAGGAAAGGGGATACCTGTGCTTTCAGAAATCGAATTCGCCGCCGGATTCACCGACTCCCGAATGGTCTGCATCACCGGCTCAAACGGAAAGACCACCACTACCCTGCTGACGTATCACATCCTTCGCAAGGCGGGCCTCGACGTGGGCCTGGCCGGAAACGTCGGCAAAAGCCTTGCCCTACAGGTGGCGCTCGAACCCCACGAAAACTACGTCATCGAGCTCTCAAGCTTCCAGCTTGAGAACATGTATCAGTTCAAGGCCAATATAGCCGTGATTCTCAACATAACCCCCGACCATCTCGACCGCTACGACCACAAGATGGAGAATTACGCAGCCGCAAAATTCAGGATTCTGCAGAATCAGACAAAGGAAGATTTCTTCGTCTATTGGCAAGACGACCCAATCATCCGCGAGCAAATCAGACACGTGCAGAGCGAGGCGCTGCGTCTCCCCTTCGGCTTCAACAAAGAGGAGGAGAGCGCGGCATGGGTCGACAATGGAGTCGTGCGTTTCTCCACCCCCGGGGATGTATGGGAAATACCATGCGACAAGATTTCCCTTCCTGGACTTCATAATCTCTACAATTCCATGGCAGCCGGCATTTCCGCCTCAGCGCTTCATATAAAAAACGATACAATCCGCGAGGCCCTTGAGGATTTCGAAGCCGTGGAACATCGTCTCGAATACGTCGCCACTGTCGACGGAGTGCGCTACGTCAACGACTCAAAGGCCACCAACGTCAATTCCACTTGGTATGCCCTCGAAAGCATGACCACCCCCACCGTGCTTATCCTCGGCGGGAAAGACAAAGGCAACGACTACTCCGAAATAGAGCCCCTCGTCAGGGAGAAGGTCAAAGCCATCGTCTGCATGGGTCTTCACAACGAAAAGCTGCTCGATTTCTTCTCCGGGAAAGTAGCGGAAATAGTCAGCACCGACAATCTCAACGATGCCGTCGCAGCCTGCCGGAGAATTGCCACCGATGGCGACACCGTGCTCCTCTCCCCCTGCTGCGCCAGCTTCGACCTCTTCAAAAGCTATGAAGACCGTGGCGACCAATTCAAGGCAGCAGTCAAAGCTATGAGCTGAAAAAATTTATCTCTTCCAACCTCAATCCACAACATCCATGCAAAATGAAACCGAAACGCCCCCTCAAGGCGTGACAATCAAAGAGACCATCGACGGCGTTGCCGTCGAGACCATCGAGACCGCCGCCCCACGTGCTCGCAAAGCGCGTCAGGACGCAGCCCGGCCTAAGCCCGACCCCTATATCTGGGGAATCTACATAATGCTCCTCATGGTGTCGGTCATAGAGCTTTTCTCGGCTTCAAGTTCCGAGGTCTCGGGCTCCAACGTCTATATGCCCTTGATAAGGCATGGCATTTTCCTTATCATCGGACTCGGACTCGTCTTCGCCCTTCAGAACGTCCACTATGGCTATTTCAGCCAGTTTGCCTGGTTTTTCGCGCTCCTTTCACTCGGACTGCTGATTCTGTCGAATTTCTTCGGAGTGGAAATCAACGGTGCGCAAAGGGCCATACGGATAGCCGGATTCACCATCCAACCACCCGAGATTGTGAAGCTCACTGTCGTCGTGCTGCTCGCCACGATTCTTGGACGCAACCAAGAACCAAGGGGAGTCTCCAACAGAGGAGTGGTGGAGGCCGCGCTCGTGGTCATTGTGTTCGGAGCGTTTCTATGGAAAAACGGTCTGACCAACACCATCCTGCTCTTCGGAGTCAGCCTTTCGATGTTTCTTATCGGCGGGATGAAATGGAAGAAATTCTTTATGGTGCTTGCCGTCTACGGGATATGTGGCGGCATGCTGTATATGATGAAATATACGTCGGACAGCGGGCCTGACATCAACGACTTAGGCAAGACAGAGCTTGCCATGGCGGCCGATGACGGAGTCAACCGCGTCGGAACCCATAAGGGGAGGATTCAGCGTTTCCTTGAGGGCGTGAATCCCGAAGACCCCATCAACGACGAAAACCGCCAGGTGATTTTCGCTAAAATCGCGCAGGCAAATGGCGGCGTCTTCGGACAAGGTCCCGGCAATTCACGCGAAAGCGCTCGCCTTCCGCTTGCCTTCTCCGACTATATCTATTCCATCATCGTGGAAGACACCGGACTCGTGGGCGGCGTATTCCTCCTCATGCTCTATCTCTTCCTACTTGCGAGGGCGGGAAGAATCGCATATTATTGTTCGAGGGCATTCCCCGCATTCCTGATTATGGGGTGCGCGGTGCTGATAGTGTTCCAGGCATTGGTCCATATGGCCATCGTGACGGGATTGTTCCCTGTCAGCGGGCAACCGTTGCCCCTTATTTCAAAAGGAGGCACGTCGGTGGTGGTCATGTCGATGGCTATTGGAATTATGCTGTCGGTCAGCAGGTTTGCCGTCATAAATGGCAATAAGAAACAGATAAAGGCCGAACTCAAGGAACTTCCCGAAGACATGCAGGCCGCCAACTATTCAACACAGGCAAATAAATAAATGACTGAAAATATCGACAACAAGCCGTCGGCCACCGACGGCATTCACCGTCCGAGAATCGTGGTCAGCGGAGGCGGAACGGGCGGACACATCTTCCCTGCCCTATCGATAGCCGACGCCCTGAAGGAGCGTCTCGACGCCGACATCCTTTTCGTAGGAGCCGACAATAGAATGGAAATGACCCGTGTGCCTGACGCGGGCTACAAAATAATTGGTCTTCCCGTGGCAGGATTCGACCGCAAACGGCTGTGGCGGAATTTCTCCGTCATTATCAAGCTTTTCAAGAGTCTGAGGCTGTCGCGCAAAATCATCCGCGACTTCAAGCCCGACATTGCGATCGGAGTCGGGGGATATGCCTCGGGGCCGACCCTTAAAGCCGCCCAAAGAGCCGGGATTCCCACTCTCATTCAGGAGCAGAATTCTTATGCCGGAGTGACCAACAAACTGCTCGGGGAAAAAGCCGACAGGATTTGTGTGGCCTACGACGGAATGGACCGCTTTTTCCCCGCCGACAAGATAATAAAGACCGGAAACCCAATCCGGAAGGCCCTTCTCGATTCAGGGAAGTCAGCCAACGAAGCAAGGGAATCTTTCGGGCTCTACCCCGACAAGCCAACGCTCCTCGTGGTCGGGGGAAGCCTCGGGGCGTTGACAATCAACGAGAGCATGGAGGCAGGAGTGAAGCTACTGGCCAACAATGGAATCCAGGTCATCTGGCAGACGGGCAAGAGTTTCGGCGACCGTGGCCCGGCAGCCGCCAAAGGGATAAACGGAGTGGTGGTCACCCCGTTCATATCCGACATGGCGGCGGCATATAAGGCGGCCGACCTTGTCGTGGGCCGTGCCGGAGCCGGCTCAATATCCGAGCTTCAAGCTCTCGGCAAACCGGCGATACTCGTCCCCTCCCCCAACGTGGCGGAAGACCATCAGACCCATAATGCCCGCGCACTTGCAGACGTCGGCGCGGCCGTGCTCATCATCGACGCCGAGGCGAGGCAAAAGCTCGTCGGCGAAGCCATATCTCTGATTGCCGACAAACCCCGACTACAATCTATGGCAGCCAACATCCGGAAAATGGGTATCACAGACAGCGCCCACAGAATTGCCGACGAGGTCTGCAAAATCATCAATATCTCCGAAAAATGAACCGACAAGAAAACATTCATCCATCAGATTCCCCCTTCCGCAATCTCTATTTCGTCGGGGCCGGAGGAATCGGAATGGCAAATCTCGAACGCTATTTCATAAGCAAAGGCCACAAAGTGGCAGGCTACGACCGCTCCCCCTCCACCCTCACCTCAGAGCTTGAAAAAGAGGGCGTGGAGATTACATTCAACGACGACCCCGAAGAAATCCCGGAGGCATTCCGCAATCCTGCCGACACGCTCGTGGTCTACACTCCCGCCGTGCCGGCCGACTGCCCTATCCTTTCATGGTTCTGGAAGAATGGATTCGAGGTGGTGAAACGTGCCGCTCTGCTTGGAAAAATCACGCGCTCCACGTCAGCTATATGCATATCAGGCTCCCACGGCAAGACCACGACCTGCTCAATGACCGCGAACATCCTTCGCGAATCAAGCGTTGGTTGCAACGCTTTCCTCGGAGGAATCCTGCGCAACACGGGCAGCAACCTCGTCTTGAGCGAGTCTTCACCATGGTCGGTCATAGAGGCCGACGAATACGACCGCTCTTTCCATCAGCTCTCCCCCGCCATAGCCGTCGTCACCTCCACAGACCCCGACCATCTCGACATCTACGGAGATGAGGAGGGATATCTTGAAGGTTTCGCGCATTTCACGTCGCTTATCCGCGAAGGGGGCTATCTTCTTCTGCATACAGGTCTTAAACTGAAGCCACGCACTGCAGAAGGGGTCAGGACAATGACCTACAGCGGAGACCCGGATGGAGACTGGCACGCGGAAGAGATCTGCTACGGAAACGGGACCCTATCGTTCACGCTGGCCGGACCATCCGTAAGGATAGAGCGGATAGAACTCGGGGTGCCCGTGGAGATAAATATCGACAACGCCGTGGCCGCAGCCGCAGCCTCCCTTCTTGCAGGAGCCACTGCCGACGATGTCAGACGCGGCCTGAAGTCGTTCAAGGGAGCCAAAAGGAGGTTTGAGGTGTGGCGCGACGGCAAAGACGGCTCCACCGTGCTCATCGACGACTACGGCCATAGCCCCAACGAGGTCAAAGCCTCAATCCGGTCGGTAAAGAAGCTTTATCCCGGAAGGAAACTCACGGTCGTATTCCAGCCCCATCTCTATACCCGCACCCGCGATTTCGCCGCAGACTTCGCCCGCGCTTTGTCGGAGGCCGACCAAGTGATAATGCCCGAAATCTATCCCGCCCGGGAGCTTCCCATTCCCGGAGTGGACTCAAATCTGATACTCAAAGACGTAAAGAGCGAAAACAAACGTTTTTGTGAGAGAAAAAATTTGCTAAATCTGATAAAAAATAGTAACTTTGACATCCTAATGACTTTAGGGGCCGCCGACATCGACAGGCTGCTCCCTGAAATCAATGGAATTTTGGAAGAACGCCAACGTGTGGAAAAATGAGTAAGACTCTGTTGAAATGGTTGTTGCTCACCTTCTTGTTCGCCTATGTCGCAACCGTGACAATTTGGGCACACGGGGAGGCGGAACGTCATGAGTGCCGGGGAATCAACGTGACGATTGAATCCGCTACAAGCGTCGACACCGTCACGATTCAGGGCGTCAGGAAAGAGCTGATGAACTATCCGCGCAAAATAGAGGGGATGAAATTGTCGGCAATCAACACGCTCGACATCGAAAACTATCTTTCGCGGTTCTCAAATTTCGAGAAAGTGGAATGCAACCTCTCGACCGACCGGATGCTCAACGTCAACATCGTCCCGATGATTCCCGAAATCCGTGTGTTCGACTCCACAGGCAGCTTCTACATCAACAAAGATGGGAAAAGAATTGAATCGAAAGCCAATTTCTTTGTCGACGTGCCCGTGGTCAGCGGCAATTTTTCCGCATCGTTCTCCCCCTCCGACATATTCCCCGTCACCCGCTTCGTCCAATCCGATGAAGTGCTCAAAGACCTCATCGCGATGGTTGAAGCCCGCGACAAAGACAATATCATACTCGTGCCCAGGATTCAGGGACACGTCGTCAATTTCGGCGACACCTCCCGTATGCGGGAGAAGAGAAGGGCCTTGCTGACGTTCTACAGAAAGGTGATTCCCTACAAGGGATGGGAGGAATACGACACGATTTCCGTCAAATTCAAGGGGCAGGTCGTAGCGACGCGAAGAATTAAGGACAAAACGCTGCATTCCCCTGTCTTTGAAGATGATATCGACATGGAAGAGGCAACCTTGCCTACAGAATCAGCCAACAATCACCCCGCCAACGCGGCAACGCCTTAAAACCAACGGCAGGATTTGTCGTTATAACTAAGAATCAGACAACAGAAATGAGTGAGGCAAGATATATAGCAGCCATAGAAATCAGCAGCTGCAAGATAATCGCTGCCGTAGGTCGCACGAGCGACGACGGGCAGCTTGAGGTCGTTGCCCTTGAGCAGGAGAAGGAGGTCGACGCAGTCAGATACGGGGTGATCCAGAACCTTGAGGAGACCTCCGTAAGGGTTGCGAGGATAATCGACCGCATCGAACGCCGCACGGGCGTGGCCCCACGCCTAATCAAAGGCGTGTTCGTAGGGCTTTCAGGGCGCTCCCTGAGAAGCATCACGACAGAGGTGTCGCTTTCCCTGCCCGACGACACGGAAATCACCGACGACATCCTTGAGCGTCTTAAGAACGACGCTATGCGCTCCGCAATCGACAACACCCTCGAAGTCATCGATGCCGTCCCCCGCATCTTCAAAGTCGGAAAGGCAGAGACCCATTCCCCCAAGGGCGCGGTAGGCAATTTCATTCAGGCCACCTACGACCTCATAGCATGTCGCCCGGAGTTGAAACGAAACCTTACCCGCACGATTCCCGACAAACTCGGAATCAGGATAGAGGGTTTTGTCGTGACGGCCCTCGCCACCGGACATCTGATATTGACGCCCGACGAGAAGCGGCTCGGATGCATGCTCGTCGACATGGGCGCGGAGACAACCACCGTCACCATCTATCGCAAAGGATGCCTCCGCTATTTCGCCACCCTCCCCTTCGGAGGCAGAAACATCACCCGCGACATCACTTCGCTCAACGTCCTTGAGGAGAATGCCGAAGACATCAAAATCACCTCCGGAAACGCTATCCCCCGCGACACGGCCTCATCGCTCAATCTCAACGGAGTGAAGCTTTCCGAAGTCAGCAATCTTATCGTGGCCCGGTCGGAAGAGATCGTGGCCAATATCGTAGAGCAGATGGAATACGCCGGGCTTAAAGAGGCCGACCTCCCCGGAGGAATCATCTGCATCGGAGGCGGAGCAAGGCTCCAGGGGATGATGGACCTGCTTTCTCAGCAAAGCAATCTCCCCGTGCGCAGAGGGAAACTCCCCCCCTACGTCACCATCGACGAGACAAAGAGCTCAAGCTATGAATGCGAGCAGGTGGCAAGCGTCTTGTATGCCGGGGCTACACTCAGCAACCGGAAATGTCTCGAAGAGCCTGAGAAGCAGGAGCTCCCCGCCACAGGGCAACCCAAGATCGTGAAGCAAGAAGAGATAAAACCAAAACAGAAGAAAGAAAACAAATTCATGCAGGGAATGGCCAGGAGGATAGCCAATATCTTCAGCGGCCCCACCGACAATTCCGAGCTGATCGACTGACGCCACCAACTGTATTGTGCAACCCCTCATCCTCATAATTTACCCCTATCCGTTATGGACGACGACACCAAAATATACAACATAGACGACGATTCAAATTTCCTCGAAGACCCCAATGCTTCAATCATCAAGGTGATTGGAGTCGGAGGCGGTGGCGGCAACGCGGTCAACTATATGTATCGTCAGGACATCCCGAACGTGAATTTCGTGGTGTGCAACACCGATAAACAGCATCTCGACATGTCGCCCGTGCCGACAAAACTCCTTCTTGGATGGAACGTAACCCACGGCCGTGGCGCAGGCAACAATCCGGAAGTCGGAAGAGAGTGTGCGGAAGAGAGCGCAGACGAAATCAGGAAACTGTTTGAAGACGGCACCGAAATGGTGTTCATCACGGCCGGCATGGGCGGAGGCACCGGCACCGGGGCCGCCCCGGTGGTGGCGCGCCTCGCGAAAGAGGCCCAGATGCTGACCATCGGAATCGTGACCGTCCCTTTCATGTTCGAGGGGGAGAAAAAGATTCTCAAGGCCCTCGACGGCGCCAACGAGATGAGAGAGCATGTCGACGCCCTGCTTGTCATCAACAACGAAAACCTCATCGAGCTATATAAGGACGTCAATTTCTTCAATGCCTTTGAGAAAGCCGACGATACGCTCGCGAACGCCGCACGAAGCATCTCCGACATCATCTCGGAAAAATGCTACATCAATGTCGACTTCCAGGACGTGAAGACCACCCTGAAAGACAGCGGCACCGCCATCATTTCGACGGCTTACGGCGAGGGGGAACACAGAATCTCCAACGCCATCCACAATGCGCTCCACTCCCCTCTCCTCAAGGCGCACGACATCAACACATCCAAACGCCTGCTCTTCAAGTTCACTTGCTGGAAAGACAGCAAGAATCCCCTGAGAGCCGAGGAGATTGCAGAGATAACCCAATTCACCACCAAATTGCCTTCGAGCATCGACGTGAAATGGGGCATCGGCGACAATCCCGAGATGGGCGACAGAGTGAAAATCACGGTCCTTGCCTCCGGATTCGACGTGACCCTCGTCGACAGAAAGCCCGACGGAAAACCCGACGGGAAAGAGGGTCCCATCATCTTCGAAAGCAAGAAAGACAAAGAGGAGGAGCTTCAACGCAAGGAGGAGTCGACGGAAAGAATCGCGGAAGTCTACGGCGCCGACAAGGTCATCAAGCAGCGAAGAAACGCCGCGAAGATGAAATATGCGGTGCTGAAGCCCGACCAGTTTGACGACCACGAGGTCATAGCCCTCATAGAGAGCGTGCCGACCTACAACCGCGAGCCCCGGTTCAACGAGACGCTCAACGACCTCTCGAAAAAGACGGCAGGACGCGACAGCCACGCCGACGGGAAACAGGAACCCGGAGAAGAGACTATAACCTTCGGGGACTTCAACTATATGCCCTGAGACACAACAGACAAAAACAAAGGAAAACCCCATTTCATAAACATACAAAAACCTATTTAACGCGACAAGGGTGAACAACCCCGCAAAATCAATCAAAAAGATGGAAACTAAATTCCAGATGGTTGCCAAAACCTTCCAGGGCCTTGAAGACGTGCTCTGCGACGAGCTCATCGAGCTGGGCGCCGAAAACGTGGAGACCGGCACGCGTATGGTCACATTCGAAGGCGACAACGAAATTATGTATCGCGCAAACCTCTGCTGCCGAACGGCTCTGAGGATTCTTAAGCCGATTGTAAAATTCACAGCTGACTCCACCGACGAGCTTTACGACTACGTGCGCGATCTTGACTGGGAACAGTTCATGACGGTTGATTCCACCTTCGCGATCGACTCCACCGTCAACAGCTCGGATTTCACCCACTCCAAGTTCGTGACCTATAGAGTGAAGGACGGCATAGCCGACCATTTCAACGACAAGTATGGACGCCGACCCTCTATTCGCCTCTCCGGAGCCGACCTCCAGCTCAACGTCCATATCTCCGACAACCGAGTCACTATCTCTCTCGACTCCAGCGGCGAACCGCTCTCCAAACGCGGATACCGCGCCGACGCTACCGAAGCCCCCATCAACGAGGCGCTTGCCGCAGGAATTATCCTTAAGACCGGGTGGCGCGGGGATTCCGATTTCGTCGACCCGATGTGCGGCTCCGGCACGTTCCTGATTGAGGCTGCCCTGATTGCCGCGAACATCAATCCCGGCATCTATCGGGAGAGCTTCGCTTTTGAGAAATGGCCGGATTTCGACCAGGAGCTTTTCGAAGATATCTACAACGATGATTCCGCCGAAAAGGAATTCGCCTATAAGATATATGGCGGCGACATCAACCCCGAGGCCGTGGCAATCGCCAGAAAAAACATTAAGAATGCCCGCGTCGACGATATGGTGGAGCTGCAATGCAAATCCGTCACTGAATGGACCGACAATGCTCCGGAGGGCGTATTGGTGACGAATCCTCCTTATGGAGAGAGATTGCGTCCCGAAAACCTCAACATGCTCTACCGAAGCATCGGGACCACCCTGAAACAGTGCTTCAAGGGTTGGCACGCATGGATCATTGGCTATCGTGATGAGCAACTTGCAGAGATAGGGCTTAAGCCATCCGTGAAGATTCCTCTCCACAATGGATCTTTGGAATGCAGCCTGAGGGAATACGTCCTCTTCGACGGCTCTTATTCTGATTTCCGTGCCGACGGAGGCAGCGTAAGGGACAATGACTCGAAAAAGGAACAGGGTCCGAAGAAAGTGCGCCATATTTCTGATGACGACTGGGATCGTCAGGCTCGTAAATTCAACAGCGGAAAAGGGTTTGCCGACAAAGACAACAAGAAGAAAAAGAATTTCGTCAGGGACGACAAGAAGCGCACGTATAATGTAGCTCCCCGAAATGATTTTCAAGACGATGACGACGAAATGGAAGGCCGCTCGTTTGAACGTAAGTCGTTCGACCGCGACCGCAAACCCTATGACCGCGAACGCAAGCCCTATGATCGTGACCGTAAGCCCTATGATCGTGACCGTAAGCCCTATGATCGTGACCGTAAGCCCTATGATCGCGACCGCAAACCGTTTGACCGCGACCGCAAACCGTTTGACCGCGACCGTAAGCCATCTGACCGCGAATATCGCCCAAGAGAGGAAAGAGGCCCTAAATATAATCCGGCCAACTCCCGCGGACCGAGATTGCCTGAATCTTCCGGCACGGTAATCAACCCCGTCCATATGCGCTCGCGCAAAGGATGGAAAAAGGAGAACGACGAAGACTGACAATAACCCGGCATGACAAGATATCGAGGCATCGAAAAGTCGGGCATGGTGCTCGCCGCAATGGCGGCTGCCGCCATGTGCGCGCTTTCCTTCTTCATGGCGACGGGCTCAAGGCTGCAAGGTGGGCTCGGCATATGTCTGCCCTCCCCCAACCTTTGGGAAATCCCACCCCTATGGTCGTGGATAATCAACACCGCCCTGACGGCTACCATAGCCGTCGGGGCCGCGTTGCTCAACCGCCACTATAATTTCATCCGCTCCACGCAGCCTGTCCTGCCCGCCCTGTTTGTCGTGCTCGCGGCTTCCAACCCGTGGGCCACGTCTTATCTATCCTCTTCGACGATAGTCTGTGCGGTCAATCTGCTTGCCATTTCGATAATGTTCAGCTGTTTCAGGCTTTGCAATGCCACTCAGCAGCTCTTCGTAGTGGCTACGCTGATTTCCGTCGGGTCGATGTTTCAATATGCTTTCATCCCCTACATCCTGGCCTACGTCGCGTCGGCCATCCAGATGAAGGCGTTCAGGATAAAGGAATTCCTTGCCATGGGAATGGGGCTTATAGCTCCGTATTGGGTCGGCATCGGATTAGGACTCGTTCGGCTCGATTCCTTCAGTATGCCTGAAATCACCAATCTTTTTAATGGCTTCGCCCATGCCTCGGATATCTTCACTCTGCTTTTGAGCGCGGTGGTGGCCATTTTCCTCGGTCTTATTCTTGGATTAAACAACAGCATCAAGCTATATGCCGGAAATTCAAGGGTCAATTCGATGAACCTGACGATCAGCCTTGTCGGAGTAGTCAGTATAATCTGTATAATCATTGATTTCTCCAATATGATGGCCTACCTGACGACGCTCTATCTGACGGTGGCCGTGCAGGTGGCGAATCTCGGCGCGTTGTGGCATTTCAAAAGGGAATGGTTGCTTACTTTCATTCCCGGAGTCATATATATCGTCTTCTTCGTGATTCTTCTGCTGTCGTAGATAGCACACGTTGCCGGTTTTACCGCAAAGAATGTTTAAAAGATTATTTTTATGAAAATCGTCATAGATAATAAGATTCCCTTTATCCGTGAGCGCATGGAGGCTTGCAGCAGTTCCGGCGGAGAGGAGAAAACCGAAGTGGTATATGCCGACCCCGCTGTATTCAGCCGTGAGCTCGTCAAGGATGCCGATGCCCTGGTAGTGCGGACGCGCACGACGTGCGACAGTCGGCTCCTCGAAGAATCCGGCGTGAAGCTTGTCGTCACAGCCACGATCGGCACCGACCATATCGACCTCCCCTGGTGTGCCGCCAACGGGATAGAGGTAAGAAACGCCGCAGGATGCAACGCCCCGGGCGTGGCGCAATACGTCTGGTCGTCGCTTTTGCGTCTCGGCTTCGACATTTCAGGCCATCGTCTCGGGCTCGTGGGCTACGGGCATGTTGGTTCGATTGTAGCGGAATGGGGAAGACGGATGGGCGCGGAAGTGCTCGTATGCGACCCTCCAAGGGAGATTGAAGGCATGACGGACAACGATTATCGTCCGCTAAGGGACATTCTGGAAAACTGCGATGCAGTGACGCTGCATACCCCCCTGACACGCGACGGACATTTCCCGACATTCCATATGATAGGGGAGACAGAGCTTGGGATGATGAGGCAAGGGGCGGTATTGGTCAATTCCTCAAGAGGCCCGGTGGTGGATAATGAAGCCTGGGCGGAATGGCTTGCCAATGGCAAAGGCAAGGCGGTAGTGGACGTATGGGAAGGCGAACCGGAGATCAACCGAAGGTTGCTGTCGCTTTCGTCCGTAGCAACCCCCCATATCGCGGGATATTCATTCGAGGGGAAACAACGCGCCACCAGAATGGCTCTCGAAGCGCTTGAGGAATGCCTTGGCCTGAAGATTCCGAAAGAGGGACTTTGCGGCGATTATCTGTCTCCCCATGATCTCGACGCGGATTCCGCCTCTGAGATAACGGCTTCCTACGACCCATTCTCCGACGACCGTAAGCTTCGCGACAACCCTTCCGATTTCGAGAAATTGAGAAGCGATTACGCGTATCGCCACGAACCATTCATTTTCAAAAACTGACGTTCCGACATGGCAAAAGGCAAGAAATTTTATGTGGTGTTCAAAGGTAAGAATCCCGGTGTCTACGACGACTGGGGCGACGCTCTTGAACAGATAACGGGATATGACGGCGCACGCTATAAGGGCTATGGCTCTGCGGCTGAGGCTGCCGACGCTTTTCGGAAGGCCAGCGGCGAAACAGGAGGCGACCTCGGACGGTTTCTATCCCAGGCAAGCGACAGGATGCTTCCCCGTCCCGGCCAGCCCGACTATTTCACGAATCCGGAGGTCGACCTCGATGCATGGGCCGTGGATGCCTCATGTCTCGGCAACCCTGGAAAGATGGAATATCAAGGCGTGGAACTGATGACGGGGCGCACACTCTTTCGGATAGGTCCCTTCGAAGACGCCACGAACAATATCGGGGAATTCCTGGCGATAGTGCATGCCATGGCCCTTATGACGCAGCAGGGAAAGTTTCATAATATTTATTCTGATTCCGTCTCCGGCATGGCGTGGGTGCGCACTCGTAAAATCAAAACGCAGCTGAAACCAACGCCCCGCAACGCGAAGGTATTTGAACTGATGGCCCGCGCCGTGGCGTGGCTCAACAGTCATCAATTCCCCTGCAAGGTAATGAAATGGCAGACGGAGCATTGGGGGGAAATTCCCGCTGATTTCGGCCGGAAATAGCAGCCGGGAATCCCCATGTTTTATTAAAAATTATTCTATTAAGGATGGATATAAAGGAGGCGATCAGGGAGGCCATTATGTCGGCAGGAGCCGAGGCCGTAGGGTTTGCAAAAGCATCCCGGATTCCCGATGCCGTGGCTCAGCAGTATGAGTCATGGATAGGGGAGGGCCGCCATGCGGGAATGGATTATCTCCGACGTCATGCAGAATTGTGCATCGATCCCCGGGCCCTTCTTGAGGATGCAGCAACGGTGGTCAGCGTGGCCTTCAGCTATGTTCCGACGAGGAGGCGCGATCCGGGTCTTCCTGTCGTGGCGTGCTACGCTTATGGAGAGGACTATCACGACGTAATCCGTCGCCGCCTCGGGGAGGCTGTAGAGACGATGAAAAGCCGTTTTGGGGGAAGCTGGAGAATATGCGTGGACTCAGCTCCGATTGCCGAAAGATATTGGGCAATGGCGGCAGGGATAGGGAAGAGGGGCAAAAACGGCTCTATAATCGTCAAGAATTGCGGTAGCATGTGTTTCCTTGCGGAAGTGTTGACATCGCATTCCGTGGCTCCCGACGAGCCCTCATCGGCGGTTTGCCTGGAGTGTGGCGCATGTGTCAGAGCATGTCCGACAGGGGCCTTAGGCAAAGACGGACTCATCGACAGCCGGCGTTGCCTGAACTATCTTTCGATAGAGCATCGCGGCGACTGGGAAGGGGAGATGCTTGAGGCCATGCAGACGAAAGAGGGGAGAGCCACCCTCTTCGGCTGCGATATTTGCCAAAACGTATGCCCCCACAACATTGACATCAAACCCACTGACATCGAAGAATTCCATCCCCGCGAAAGAATCCTGACTCTGACAGCGTCCGACGTAATCGAAATGGACCAGAAAGAATTCAGCTCCACCTTCAAAGGCTCCCCCATAAAACGCGCCAAACTCGAAGGCCTCCGCCGCAACGCCCACAATGTCCCCATTCCCTCAACAGCAGGAGACATGCCGATCTATCCTATGATGCCGGTTTCTCCGAAAGAAGGTCATTCAAGTATGGCGGAATTGCCGTAGGCCGATCGGCCAAGCTCTTGGTTGGGCCGAATCTTCTTGCCGTAGCCGAAATTGAAAGAGGCGTTGACGGATACGCTCGCGTGATAGCCTGTTCCCCACGTGGTTGATTCCTTGTCATACCATTCGGAGACGAGATTCATGCTTCCCGCCTTCCAGGAAGTGCGGAAAAAGTTGTTGACGTTGAGCCCCAGAGACCATTGGCCCTTGTGCCAGGAGGCACCGACCGAGTAGGCCGAAGGCGTCTTCACTTTGCAATCGGAGTAGGAAGTGAGTTGCTCCGACGGCGTAGAATACTCTCCCCTTATCCTGAAGCTACCCAACATAGCGACTGCCGACAGAGAACCTCTGAACGCGTTGAGATGGCGATAGTGGGTGCGTGTGGAGAACTGGCTCCATATCCCCGCGCTCCCTCTGAGTGCGAGCTTGCCGTCGAATAAATTCATGGCGGCCACCATCCGGGCGTCGACCGACTGGATCATCCCCATCGTCTTGCTTTTCTTGAGCACACCCTCCTCATATGGAGTGTAGGTCTGGAGCGCACGGTCAAACCATCTTGTGAGATTGACATAGGGCGATAACGAGATTTTTTGGTTAGGCATCCAGTTCCATGACACGCCCGAGCTTATCCTTTTCTCATTTTTAAGGTCGGGATTTCCTGCCGCATATATCCATTCGTCGCGTCGGAGAACCACGGGAGTGAATTCTCCAAACGAAGATCCCCCCATTCTGTAGGCGAGAAATGTCGTGAGATTGCTTTTCCCTAAGTTGAAGCTTGCGCTGAGTTCCAGCATGGGCATAGCCTCCGTATGGCTCTCTTCCACCCCATCGCCTGATCTCGTCTTGAAATTGCTGATCTCCGTTCCGGCCTCGGCATAAAGGTTGACGAACGATTTCGTAAGATAGTATCTCAACGTGGCCATTCCTCCGGGAGAATGATAGCGAGTCTTTCCAGTGCCCTGGAAATAGTCGACGTTGCTTGCGACATCAATATATGTCAGCATGGCCGACATTGTGTGGCTCCTGCTGAACTTTTTATTCACGATTCCCGTCACGACAGTCTTGAATATATCCTCTCTCGCACGGTTGCTGATGGCCAGGTCCGCGGTGGAGTAGGATTGCAGTGTATTGTTGTGGCTGTAGTCAAAGAAAGTCATAAAATTCAATGAGAAGCTTTTGGGGAGATAGATATAATACATCGCCGTCCAGTTGACGTTGCCGGATCTTTTTGTATAGTCGGAAAAGAATGTGGCCGGAATCTCTGATGAGACTGGATTCATTACGCTTCCCCCCATCCGCGTGCGCGGAACGCGGTCGTAGGCATATCCGAGGGTCTGGTACATTATGAAGCGTCGTCCCGAATATGTCAGTTTGGCCGAGACGGGCACGCTCCATTTCCTGTAGTCATACGTCTCTGTTTCCGTTATTCTACGTTCCTCGTAAGGCGGGGCGACCGAGCTGACCGGATTTCCGCGTCGCAATGTCTCCACAGTGGATGACCCGCCATGCTTAAGGTTCTGGTTAGTCATGCCGGCATAGACAGAATACGTCAATCTTCCCATGGAAAGATAGTTGAAGATGCCCCCCTCATTGTAGTTGCAGTTGAGGAATTTGTCATTGACCGAAATCTTGGAGAATCCGCCCCCTTTATGCAACACGAAATTCAAGACATACGCACTCCCCTGAAATATTGGGTCTGATGGATGGTCGATAAGATCCACGTATCTTATCATCGATGGCAGCAACCCCTTGATTTCCTCTGAGGTCGCCGCAATGCCGTTGATAAACAATGCGCAATTCGAGCCATTTGCCATCGTCACAGTCAGATTCTCCTCGTTGACGTTCAGCATAGAGACATTCATGTTGGAAATCACCTCGATAATATTAGAAGCGAGCTTTTTCTGCTTTGGCAATGGCGTCAATCGGTAAGAACCCGGGGAGGTCATCTTTATGGTTCCGGCGGTCACAGTCACCTCATCAAGGGCGGTGGTTTTCTGTTGCTCGGCAGTGATAGAATCGCCGTCAAAAGCAGGAATGGCCCATATGCAGGAATAAGGCAACGCCAACAGGACAAAAATCAATATCAATGTCTTTTTCATGATGCTCAGGGTTTAGATTGATTATTAATTTTAAAGTAAATTTAGTTTTTAATTTTTGATAACATAATTTAAATATTTAATACAATTTAACATCAATATAACTCAATTTGTAAAAAAATAAAGCTAATTTAACAATTAAGCCGTATTGGAGGTTATACAATGTCGTAAATATGCTTTGGAGCCAATGAACATCTTAAATCTGGGAAATCCCAATTCTCTTCCCCATATGCTTTCAATACATCCGGGAAGCATTTATTTGGAAATTTCCGACATTTGTCGTATATGATACAAGAAGAACAAGGGCTTTGAGGTTGCACCATTTCCTTTGGGAACAATGCAAGATTAGAGGCTTTTTCACCTTGCCAAATCTCTTTGAGAGAATTTTTCTTGATATTGCCAACAAGAAAACGTGGGTTCCAATATAATTGCTCACATATGGTGACATCTCCGTCTGGGAGTACAATAAGATGGGTGACATTAGCAGAACAAAGCGCACCGGGGAAGTCAGGAGATCCGGTGGAAGTTGTGCAATATTGTTCAGCTTTGCCCTTGTCAAAGCTAATCACGAATTTATTGGAAGATACATGCTTATCATACCATTCATCAATTTGTTTAATAATCCCACTGTCCACCTTCCATTCATTGTATGATTTTAAAGAATAAAGTGATGGGAATCCGATTCTTATTGTCCATCTCTCCACTGTTTCCAAAGATGAAATATATTCTCTCATACTTTCAAGATTTTCAATTGTAGCAGTCTTCTTAGTTAGGACAGTGGCAATTTGTAGACGTAATCTGCTTTGGTCTATCAACTTAATTCTCTGTTTTATTCGACCCAAGTATGCTTCCTTGACTTTTAATGTTTCATTCAATATGCATGGATCAAGCGTATCAAGTGAGACTTGAATCATAATAGGTGGATATCTGTTTAGCGTTTCCATTATGTCTTCCGTGATAGGCATCTTTGTGGAGATCATGGATGGCCATAAGTCATAAGCCAGCAGCAACCGAAGAATCTCTTTCCATTCGGGATGAAGAAAGAATTCACCTCCTGAAAGGAATATATCTCTGATTCCAGTATTCTTCGCATCATTTATGAAACGCTCTATCTGCTCAATGTCAAGCCATCTATCACAATGATTCTTCTGTGCATAACAATAGACACAATCAGTAACACAGCGATCTGTGACCACCCATACCAAACCTATAGGAGCTGCGAAAATGCGTCTTGATTTCGTATCTATTGGAGGTTTACATCTGAAATCTTCCGCCTTATATGTCGCAATATCACCAATATCTTCAACATCATTTACTTCAACAAGCAATTTTGGAGGGAAGTTGCTTGTTGCTCCGTTTACGGTGGTTGAGAAAGGTTGCTCCTCATTCAAGAATGAATCGACTAGGATTTTGGCATGCTCATAATCAGTTTGTAAGAAATCTTTGCATATTTGATAGGCATTCTCAATTTCGATTGGTTTGCAAAAATGAGCTAAGAGCATTGCGTAGACAGGATGCACACGTGAAACCCATCCTTCAATACATGGATCTGAAGAGCGAGCCTTTTTATCATATATAATCGTGCGATGTATATCATTCCTGAAATAATATGAAGAATTCAGACGTATCATAAGACAGAAGTGTTAGTGGAAGGGAAGGCATGTTAAACATGCCTTCCCAGATTGAGTTGGGGGATGAGGAACATTACTCCGGATTCGGAATTGGATCCACTGGGTCAGGGATTGGCGGCGTTGAAGGCAGCACTGCCAACGAATCACATGTGGTACGGCTTGCACATGCACTAAAAGTTGCAGAGGATGCCGGACAAGCATACGATTTACATCCGGAATTATCGGCTCCTCCTCCTCTGATTTCAGCAACCTCCTCCATTTTGAGCACCTCAAAGGGCATCATTTCTGAAAAAGTTTTCATGAGCTTGAAATTTAAATTGTTAATACTGTGAGTATACTTCTTGTTTGGTTCGGCACATGGCAAAACCTATGCCAAACCAAAACAAGATTCACACACTCAATAATTTGGGAAATGGATTACTATTTTTTTTAATTGAATTGATGATCATTTTTTTGATATACGTATATCTCAACCTTGGAGTGAGATTTCTCCACTGGGTCTGATTGACCGGATTATAATGTTAAAACATCTATGCATTAAAATCGAATTACACTCCTACCTCAATGTAATAACGGCAATGAAACATATCCTGTAAGTAACATATACTCGGTATGTATATTTATCTTGAACTGACCAGAAAGAATAATGATATGATTCAGGAATGAGTCAACATCCAAATTCCAAGCAATACAATTCCCTCCATCTTCAACATTAATCACATCAAAATAGATATCGTTTGCTGAGATTAATCTACCATTAATTGTCACTCCGTGTTCCCTGCTTACTTCACAAATATGAGGTCGAGGAGGCATACGTCGTCCTTTTGAAGGATTATATATATGATTTTCATCTGAGGAATCAGATTCCATAGAATCTGATCCTTCTTCAGTAGATTCACTTACATATATCATGATGCTGCCATCCTCTTTATCCGAAGAGTGGATCTCAAAGATTGTAAGGAATGAAACCAATAAAATAAGAAATGCTTTCATATACGATCATAAATGGTTATTTCTGCAAAGTTACTCTGCAATGGCACTATATTAAAGCAAATCTGTGCGAAAATTGTGCGAAAATTGTGCGAAAATTGTGCGAAAATATTATTCGCGCTGCTCTATTACAGTAATAAATTCCTTTACAACAATGAAATAATCCTATCCAGATATACCGTCATCCTTTTTCTTCCCATTAGCTTGCTACAAAGCAAGCTGCGATAATATGATACAGTGCCTTTTGCTTTTGAATACAAATACTCCATATCTCTAGATCGTATCCCACATTTGATTAGAAGCGCAAGATGAAAATCCCGTTGGTCATAAGAACCCATAAGAAGTTTAAGGCGTTCAACAAATTTTGGCGAGACTTGCAACACCACTGCTAAAATCTCAGCCCAGATTTCGTCGTCATCTCGTATTATACCTTGTTTTTCTATGATTCTTTGCAGTCTGCCATATACCTCTGAATTCGTTATTTCCTCAGGCAATACATAGTTAAAATTTTCATCGTTCAACCTTTTGATAATTGCCCCACGAAATGCTTCATATGCTTCCTGTCTTTTCCTTTCTTTTAACAATAACTCCCCCTCTCCATCCTGCCACGCTCGCACACATTCGTTAATGTTAGGAAGCTTAATGCAATTGTCAAGTTCTCTATGCTCGTCATAATTATTATCAATATCTTCTTCATTAATAGGATTCCCAGGAAGTTCGCTTAACCTGGATTTTCCTTTTGAAGAGAAAATTTTGTCAAAAATTATTTCTAGAGATCCTTTTCTTGTCAGCAACCAGACCACAAATGCTGAAAAAATCACTATCAGAATAAATCCCGTCTCCAAATTAATTAGCTTGCTGCGAAAATTTCCAGTATTCTCTTTATTTTGAAGATGTGCTTCATAAATATCGGCTGCATGTTGTGCTGCTATGCCATCGGCTTCATATTGATTAAGATGATATTCTACGGCATTATTATAATACTTGATGAACAATTCCAAAGAATCCTGTGGTATGAATTTTCTCAAAGAAGGCATGAGCATATTGGCAAAACCGATTTTTCGGTTAAGATCATCTTTCCCAAAAGCGAGGCGGTGTGCATACATGTATGCAGTATCTTGTATACCAGCCTTTAAATAAATAAGTATCTACTAAAAATTAATGTACATATGTTGGCACGGTTTTTGCATAATACCAAGGTAAGATACAGTTATGA
>VSPO01000027.1 GCA_009775375.1 Muribaculaceae bacterium
GCTGGGATGCCGTTTTGGCGTTGGTCTGACAGACCGACCAAATCAGTGTGCCGTTGCTATAGGTGAGTAGTTACATTCCTAAAATACCTACATCTCGGTATTCCGAAAGGATGAGCTCATAAGAAAGTCTCAGCCGCTCGGCGCGACTGAGACTTCCTTATTTTATTCTACAACGAGAAGCATCTAATCTCTTTACTTGCTTTCCTTTAGGTGCTTATCAAGGAAACGGAAGAAGACTCTTTGCCACAAAATAGCGTTCTGAGGCTGAAGGATCCAGTGGTTCTCATTCGGAAAGACAAGCATTTCAGCTTCAAGCCCACGCATTTTTGCAGCATTGAATGCCATCATTCCTTGCGATGCGAGAATGCGATAGTCAAGCTCGCCAACTGTGACAAGAATTGGAGCCGTCCAATTATTTACGAAAAGATGAGGCGAGTTTGCATAGGTGCGTTGAGCCACTGCATTGCTCTTATCCCAGAACGGGCCGCCAAGATCAAAGTCTGCAAACCACATTTCCTCCGTCTCAAGATACTGCGATTCTACATTGAAAATACCCGCGTGAGCAACAAGGGCCGCGAATCTTCCTTCATGATGACCTGCCAGCCAATAGACGGAGAAACCACCGTAGCTTGCCCCTATGGCTCCAACGCGTTTCTCATCTATATATGATTCCTTTGCCATATTATCTACAGCGGAGAAATAATCCTTCATGTTCTGACCGCCATAATCACCGGAAATCTGACGATTCCATTCCGTCCCGAATCCCGGCAGACCTCTGCGGTTGGGGGCAATCACCACGTAGCCATGTGCCGCCATGATCATAAAATTCCATCGATAGCTCCAGAATTGGCTGACAGCCTGCTGCGGGCCGCCCTGACAATAAAGCAACGCGGGATATTTTTTATTCGGATCAAAATCCGGAGGAAGAATCACCCATGTGCACATTTCCTTACCATCCGTGGTTGGCACCATGACTTTTTTAACTTCTCCAAGTTTCAACTGACCCAAAAGTTCGGTATTCACATTCGTCAGTTGTTTCACCTCCCTGTTGTCAGAGCGAACAAGGCATATTTCATTTGGAGCACTCATCGAATGGCGTAATGAAATGACTGCATTGTCAGCGACAGGGACAACCGTTGAGTAATCGCAAACGCCGGTGGCAACGGTGTCTATCACACATGTCTTGACATCAATCTTGAAAATGGGTTCCACACCTTGATAGTAGCCAGCAAACCATATGGATTCTCCATTTTTCGCCCAGGCAATTTGTTCGGGCCAATAATCCCAGTTTTCAGTCAAATCCCTTTTCGCGCGTTCTTTCGTGGTCATATCCATCACCATAAGACGCTTCTTGTCGCTTTCAAACTTGGCGGTCTTCATCGAAAGCCAAGCAAGCGATTTGCCGTCGGGCGAGAATACCGGATCAGTATCATAGCCCGGAATCTCTTCAGTGAGGTTTGTTGTCTCTTTTGATGACAGGTCATAAAGATAAAGGTTGCTATCAGTAGAGAAGGCATAATCCATCCCCTTTAATTTGCGAGACACATAGACAAGCGTTTTGCTGTCGGGCGACCAGGCAAAAGCCTCGCTGCCACCAAAGGGACGCATCGGGCACTCATATGGCTCGCCCTCCATGATATCAATAGCATTGGAAATGCCTGATTCCGCCATATCCGCCACGAAAGGATGGGGAATCTCTGTCACCCACTCATCCCAATGCTTATACATCAAATCATCTACGACACGTCCGGATGTCAGCGGGAGATCCTTGAACAGTTCCTCGTCCTTGTTGAAAGCCTTGATAGGGGAACCATATACAATCTTAGAGCCATCAGGAGAAATCTTAAAGCATTCGATACCATTCTCTACGTCTGAAATCCTTTTCACTCCAGATCCATCTGCATTCATGACAAATATCTGAGTCTTCTTCGACTCGTCGTCCTTGCGCAAGAAAGCGATTTTATTGCCGTTATCAATCCATTGGAGATTAGATTCCGATGAGGCTGTCGTGGTCAGCCTGACCATGTTTTTCCCGTCGGCATCCATGGAATAAATCTCAGCATTACTTTTGTTTTCCTTAATGCTCTCATAAGCCAACGTAAAGATGATTTTCGAACCATCAGGCGATGGATGGGCATCAGAAATACGACCAAAAGCTTCAAGCACTTCGGGAGAAAACATTCCATCCGTTATTTGGATGTCGGGCCGCTCTATGACACTCCCGTCTGATTGGGAACCGGAGCTCTGACACCCAGACAGGGCAACCGGCAAAAGCATAGCGCCCATTGCAAATTTAAGTTTGTTCATGAAAATAAAAGTTTATATGGTTTCGATACACACGTTTCATTTTGATATATTTGAAACTCTCTTACACTTCAAAATTCTCAGCCATCGAAAGGATAAGACATTTGATTTATTCGATGGCTGAGAATAAGACGGACAATTTCAATGCGAAACTACAAAACTTTTACGACACAAGCAAATATATGGCACTAAAAGCGTAAAACAATCTCTTCGCCTGTCAAAGTCATCTTTTTTTAACGCCTCCAGTTCTACCGGTCTTCCTGCTTTTATCCGTCAATCTGCTTTTGCGCCTGTCGTTTTTAATATGGCATGAATTATTATCCGGATACAACCTCCCGAGCAAATCTGTCCGATGAATCTTTTTTAATTCCGAAATTATTTGCTGCCTTGCTTCAGGCTTATACCAGAAAAAAAACTGACGTTGCCTTAATTTATCTTGTTCGGTTTTAGCAGTGAATACCTTTTCACCGGTATAGGGGTGAAATCCGGAGTAATAAATTTCAGTAGCCAGAGTCATCGGAGTGGGAGTGAAGTCTTGCACCTGTTCAAGTCGGAAATCCATATCCTTTGTGATAGCTGCAAGTTCCGCCATATCCTCCTCATGACATGCAGGATGGGAGGATATGAAATATGGGATCAACTGCTGTTTCAATCCAGCTTCCCTGTTCAGTCGATGAAATATGTCCTTGAATTCACTGAAAAGCGAAAATGATGGTTTTCTCATGCAATCAAGCACTCGATCTGAGGTATGCTCCGGAGCGACTTTCAAACGTCCGCTGACATGATTGACTATCAACTCCCGGATATATCTTTTGTTTGCAATGGCCACATCCTTGTCTTTGCAATCCGCCATTGCAAGATCGTATCTGACTCCGCTTCCAATAAAGGATTTCTTCACCTCAGGCAGCTCATCAACACTTTTATAAATGTCGATCAAAGGTCGGTGGTCATTGTCAAGATTCTGACAAGGCTTGGGATGCAGACATGACGGACGCGAGCATTTTATGCAAATAGAGCGATCCCTGCCCCCCATGGCATACATATTTGCGGATGGACCTCCAAGATCGGATATGTATCCCTTGAAATCAGGCATCTCGCAAACCTTCCGGGCCTCTTTCAATATAGATTCCTTTGACCGGGAAGATATAAACTTACCTTGATGAGCAGAAATCGTACAAAACGCACAACCTCCGAAGCACCCACGGTGAAGATTGATGGAATGGCGAATCATCTCATAGGCAGGGATGACCTTCCCCTTATAACGAGGATGGGGCATTCTTGTATATGGCAAATCAAAAGAGGCATCTATCTCCCCTTGAAGCATCGGGGGAAACATCGGAGTGATCTTCACCATCTTCCCTAATGCCGACTGCCAGATAACCTTGCCATAGAACTTATTAGATTCTTCCTCAACATGCCTGAAATTCAATGCCTGTTTTCTTTTATCCTTCAGACATTCTTCATAGCTCGCCAAAATAATATCGTCAATCCCAGGGGATTCCTGAGAAATAAAAGCCGTCTGAGGTATATCGTTCATCTCCTCAATGTGTTGTCCCGAATCAAGTCTGCGTGCTATTTCCAGTATGGTCCTTTCCCCCATGCCATAGCTGACCATATCCACAGGCGCGTCGATAAGAATAGAGGGCAGAAGGCGATCCTGCCAATAGTCATAATGAGCAACCCTTCTAAGCGACGCTTCTATTCCACCGGCAATAATCGGCACATCCGGATATAAATCTCTCAAAATCTTTGAATAGACCACGGTAGGGTAGTCGGGGCGCATACCATGGCGTCCGCCTGCAGTGAAAGCATCATCATGACGAAGGCGACGGTTGGCTGTATAGTGATTGACCATTGAGTCCATCGCTCCGGCCGAAACCCCGAAGAAAAGTCGAGGCCTTCCAAGCTTCTTAAAGTCTCTGAAATCGTCACGCCAATTCGGTTGAGGGACAATTGCCACCTTAAAGTCTGCCTTCTGAAGCGTACGCCCTATGACAGCCGCTCCAAAAGAGGGATGGTCTACGTATGCATCTCCTGAGAACAGAATAACGTCTGGGCAATCCCATCCAAGACGCTCCATCTCATCCTTAGAAGTAGGGAGAAATAATTTATAATCAGTAGTCATTATTCCGCCTCCTCTTTTTTAGTCTCATATATTTCCTTGAGGGTAAGAAGCTCGTCGCGAAGTCGAGCTGCCTCAATAAAATCAGTCTTTTTGGCAGCAGCGATCATCTCCGCATTAATCTTGTCAATCCTTATTTTCAGTTGCTCCGGATTCATGTATTCGATCACGGGATCGGCCACCATTCCTATCTTATGGTCTTCCTCTATATAAGGCTTTGGAGATGAAGCAGACGAAGTCCTAATCTTAGAAGGACGTTTCTGCGACGTTTGTTTTGAAGATGCATCTTTTGAAGCGACTTCCTCTTCGCCGCTATAAAGAGTGATCAAATCCCTTGCAGAAGACTTCTTGACAATCTGGGTGGGAATGATTCCATTCTTTTCATTGTACTGAATCTGCTTCGCGCGCCGTCTCTCAGTCTCGTCAATCGTGCGCTGCATGCTATCCGTGATTTTGTCTGCATACATTATGACCTTCCCATTGACATTTCGGGCAGCACGTCCGGCCGTCTGCGTCAATGATCTGTGATTGCGAAGGAATCCCTCCTTATCTGCATCAAGAATCGCGACAAGGCTCACCTGAGGAAGGTCAAGGCCTTCTCTAAGTAGATTTACCCCAATCAAGACATCATACACACCCTCCCGCAAATCCTCAAGGATGCGTATTCTCTCCAGAGTGTCGACATCGCTATGGATATACGCACTTGATATTCCCCATTTCCGAAGATGCTGGTCGAGCTCTTCAGCCATGCGTTTAGTCAGAGTCGTCACCAACGTACGCTCTCCGGCCTCAATCCTTAATTGGATCTCTTCCATTAAATCGTCAACCTGATTCATCGTAGGCTTTATGACAATTTCCGGATCAAGAAGTCCTGTTGGCCGGATCACTTGTTCCGTGAAGACACCTTCCGTCTGCATCAATTCATAATCTCCCGGAGTAGCGCTGACATAAATCGTCTGAGGAGTAAGCCTCTCAAATTCTTCAAACTTCAGGGGACGGTTGTCGATAGCGGCAGGGAGGCGGAAACCATATTCAACTAGATTCATTTTCCTTGAAAGGTCGCCGCCATACATAGCGCGGACCTGGGGGAGAGTCACATGGCTCTCATCTATAATTGTAAGGAAATCTTTCGGGAAATAGTCAAGAAGACAGAACGGACGCATACCCGGATCTCTTCCATCGAAATAACGAGAATAGTTCTCAATTCCCGCACAATGTCCAATCTCCTTCATCATCTCAAGATCATACGTGACACGTTCTCTCAATCGGTCGGCTTCCACGATTTTTCCTTCTCTGGCGAAGAAATCGCACTGCGTGCCTAAATCCACGGCAATCTGATCTATTGCAGACGCCATTCTTTCTTTCGAAGTCACAAAAATATTTGCAGGGTAGATATTGAAACCATCAAGATTCGAAAGGACCATTCCATTGACTGGATCGATTGTCTGAATTTTCTCTATCTCATCGCCCCAGAACAGCACTCTTAGCTGTATCTCTTCAAACGACAGCATTATGTCGACCGTGTCACCCTTCACCCTGAATTGTCCATGATTTAGTTCGATTTCCGACCTTGAGTAGAGAGAATCCACAAGACGCCTAAGGAACGCGTTTCTTGGAATCCTTTGACCCACAGAAATCTGAATCACACTTTGCTGGAAATCTTCAGGATTGCCCATGCCATAAATGCAGCTGACACTTGAGACTACGACAACATCACGTCTTCCGGAAAGGAGGGCTGCCGTAGTGGAGAGACGAAGACGTTCAATCTGGTCGTTGATCATAAGATCCTTCTCTATGTATTTGTCGGAGGATGGTATGTAGGCTTCCGGCTGATAGTAATCATAGTAGCTGACAAAATACTGAACGGAATTATCAGGAAAAAAATTCTTGAATTCCGAATAAAGTTGAGCTGCAAGAGTTTTATTATGGGAAAGGATAAGGGTAGGGCGTTTCACTTGCTGAATGACATTGGCCATAGTGAAAGTCTTGCCCGAACCGGTCACGCCGAGCAAAGTTTGTCGCCCGACCCCGGAATTCACACCGTTGACAAGCTCCTGTATAGCTTCGGGCTGGTCGCCGGTGGGTCGATATTCTGAAGTAAGTTTAAAATCCATGCTAAAGATGACAAAAGATTATATACAATTGTCGATGAACGGGTTTAATCGATTTTGAGCAGGTCAATTTTAAGTACCCGCGTAAATATAAACGCAGAAGTATGATGCTAAATTTTAGTATGGACTAAAAATATGTATGCAAAGGCATAGAGCAGGCTCTTAGGATGGGGGATATTGGCGTAAAAAAAGAAAGGAGAAACATAATAAAGACCAAAAAACGTATGGAAACTCGGCATAATCTTGCATGATACACTAAAAAGGATTAACTTTGCAATGTAAAATAAAAATAGAACCGCATCAGCGGAAGAAAAAAGCATATAATAATGAGAAAAAACATTGTAGCCGGCAACTGGAAAATGAACACCGTTCTTGAAGAAGGTGTTGAACTTGCCAGCCAGGTAAATGATCTTCTCAAAGAGAAGAAAGCTAATTGCGAGGTCATCATGTGCGTTCCTTTCACGCATCTCGTTTCAGTCAAAGGAGTTATTGACGAGCCCTTGAAACTTGGGGCAGAAAACTGCTCAGAACATGAGAAAGGAGCCTATACGGGAGAAGTCAGTGCTTCCATGGTGAAGTCTACCGGAGCAAGCCACGTCATACTTGGCCACAGTGAGCGCAGACAATATTTCGGAGAAAACAACGAGCAGCTTCTTGCAAAGACGCGCCTTGCACTTGCAAATGGCCTGACACCGATTTTCTGTGTAGGCGAAGTGCTTGAAGAACGTGAAAACGGCACATACAACGATGTTGTGAAGGGTCAGGTTGAAGCTTTGTTTGACCTGCCTGCAGAGGAATTCTCAAAAATCGTAATAGCATACGAACCAGTATGGGCCATCGGCACAGGAAAAACAGCCACAGCAGAACAGGCCCAGGACATGCATGCCCATATACGCAACGTAGTGGCACAGAAATATGGCAAAGAGCTTGCAGACAACACTTCAATCCTTTATGGAGGTTCTTGCAAACCATCTAACGCCAAAGAGCTTTTTGCAAAACCGGACGTAGACGGCGGTCTTATCGGCGGAGCAGCCTTGAAAGCTGATTCATTCATGGGAATCATTGAAGCTTTCGATTAAAAAGCATATCGCAAGAAGGCTCTGTGCCTCAGTAGGGCACAGAGCCCTCATTTTTTTAATAACATAAAAGCGGCAGCAGGCATCGTTCTGCATCTTGGCCGCAAATAAACCGGGAAAATCAAATGACCACTACTCCGGCAAGGATTCTCCGCATGGTTCTCGCCTGTGTGCTATCAATATCAGTATCTTTCGGAACAAAAGCCACCGCACAGAACCCAAACGACGGAGACATTGACATTGTTGAAAGGATACAGCAGGAGTCAAACGGGAATGTCGAAATAGAAATCCCAGCTTCCATATTGGAGCTTATATTGAAAAAAGACTCCCCAAAGCCCTCGCATGAGATCAGACCGGGCATTAATAAGTTGTCGGGATTCAGAATCCAAGTATTTAGCGATGGCCGCAATCAGCATACCCTTGAAGCAAGAGCCAAAGCCAGAGGGAGTGCTATTCTTGCGCGATTCCCTAAATATCGGGGTCAGATATACACCTACTCTCATTCTCCCAACTGGTATACCAGAATTGGCAATTTCCGGACAAATACAGAGGCCAACCATGCGCTCGACGAACTAAAAAGGGCATTCCCGAACTATGCGTCAGAAATGAGGGTGGTGAAATGTCAAATCGTAGTCATAAAGCAATAACAATGGAAAACCGCGATGAAAAGACGGTGAATGCCATAGCGGCTCATTACCGTGAGATATTACGACTCATCGGAGAGAATCCTGAAAGAGAGGGACTGAAAAAGACTCCTATGCGGGCAGCAAAGGCGCTATATGACATTACAGCCGGATATAGGCTTGATCCGACAGAAATTGCCAATCAGGCAATTTTCGAACATGCAGGTTCAAGAATTGTCATTGTCAAAGACATTGAATTCTATAGCATGTGCGAGCATCATATACTACCTTTTTTCGGTAAAATAGCTATAGGATATATCCCTGACGGAAAAATGATTGGTCTATCAAAACTCGCCAGACTCGTAGATTGCTATGCGAAGCGACTTCAAGTGCAGGAAAGATTGACAGCGGATGTCTGCCATATCTTAACGGAAACACTGCCCAACCATGGAGTGATAGTCGCTTGCGAAGCCGGACATCTTTGCATGAAGATGAGGGGAGTGGAGAAGCAGGATTCCACCACAGTGACCTTCGACTATACAGGACGATTTGAGCATGACGCGACATTACGCCAAGAGTTCCTCAATTTAATAAAAATGTGATTCTTGATCGTATAAGGTGAATCCGACACAAATTAAGGGGGCCGATTGCAATTGCAATCGGCCCCCTTAATTTGTGTCGGATTCACCTTCCTGAAACTTTTATTGCATCATATAGCCTTTGGTTGAAATCTTCAGAGGATAAAAGCCTCTCAGCCGAGATATGCATACGATATCTCCAATAGTGTTGCGAATTTGAGGGTTCGTTTATCTGCTCGTCGTGAGGATTCTGACGCCTTAACTCTCCATCTGCCGACAACCAATCTGCGAGAGGGATTATGCAGAACATTGAGGGACTGTCGAGATTCAACCTCAAGATTTTCTCACATATCCAAGGCTCGGCATATAAAGGAGCTGTCCCTTCTTGATGGAGGGCATTGTTGAAGAAGCGTTGGGTCACGTTTCTGTCGGCTTCCCACCAAACTCTGATTCCGCCCATATCATGGGTTGATGTCGTGCAGACTGAGTAGTAGGGATAATGCCAAGTGTCGCCAAATTCCAACGCAGGATCCTTAGGCATCCTTTGAATTTCAAGCGAAAGAATCTCAAGCTTGCTCATTACCTCAGGAACACAATCCGGAATCATTCCAAGATCTTCCGCACATGTCAGCATGCCTGTGGAATCTATCAATGGTGGTAGCTTCCACATAGCCTTACCATACCAAAAGTCGTTATGTCGATGATAGAAGAAATCATTATACAATCTGTTGAAACACCATTTCTCATAGTCGGTCAACATCCGATATTGATAGGAATACTGTGCGGCGATACGTGGATGATAGTGCCCTTTTTGATATGGATCTTCAATAAAGAGCACATCGTCGATCAGTCCCATCAAGGCATTGCATATCCGTGTGTTCTTATCCGTCTTTTCGAGAGTAGAGAAATAATCCAAGACTTTCTTCTGGGTGCTGACAAATGAGGATAGTTTATATCTTCCCTCAGGCAAGGCGACAAGATACGATTTTTTTACCTCATCAGTATATTCCCCAAAGAAATCAGTCAGCATCCACTCGAGAATCAGAGGAGATGTCTGGACGTCAGCATCAATCCAGAAATCATAATTATGTCTCAATTCTTCGGCTGAAAATGGAAGAGCGGGATTAAAATAACCCAAAAGGCCATGGACTGCTTCCATAGGTATCTGCCATATGCGAAAAAAGCCAAGTATGTGGTCAATCCTATAGGCGTCAAAATATTCCGTCATCTTGCGGAAACGATCTTTCCACCATTGGAAACCATCTACAGCCATCTCATCCCAATTATATGTGGGGAAGCCCCAGTTTTGACCAAGCACTGAGAAATCATCCGGTGGCGCACCGGCCTGACAATCCATATTGAAAAGGCGAGGGAATTGCCAAGCATCCGCACTAAACCTGCTTACGCCGATTGGAATGTCTCCTTTTAGCACCACCCCATTAAGATGAGCATAATCCCGAGCCTCTCTAAGCTGCCGGTCAAGATGGAACTGAAGGAAGAAATGAAATCTCACCCCATCTGAATGAAGATTGCAATATTCCTCGACCTTATCAGCATTATATTCTGCAAATTCTCCCCATTGAGAATTGTCGGGAGTCTGATATTCATCCCGAAGAACTCGCCATACTGCGTAAGGCTTAAGCCAACTTTCATTATGGGCAAAGAAGCTGATGAATTCATCCGTTTTCAGATCTCTTTCTCCATTTTGGGCAAAAATCTCTCTGAAGTATTGGTTCTTGACTTCATTGACAGCCTCATAGTCAATTTGCGTCAACTCATTCAATTCGATTGCGATTTTCCTAAAATGCTCCCGTCGGCCTTCATCATTGAGCATTCCTATAGCCTCAGGCCGAAGATACATAGGATGGAGCGCAAATGAAGAATTGGCATTATAGGGATAGGAATCTATCCATGTGCAAAGTTTCGTAGTGTCGTTTATCGGCAGAAGTTGAAGCACTTTTTGCCCCGTTCGCTTGCACCAATCCACCATTTTCTTTATGTCGCAAAAATCACCGATTCCAAAATCGTCGTCAGTGCGTATTGAGAAAACGGGGATAGCCGTGCCTGCGCCTTTCCAGTCATTGGCAGGAGACGCGAATCTCAATCCATCAACTACAATCTGACAATCCGGAGCTTCATTTATGAAACCACAACGCCTGTTGTCGATATTTTCCCATTCCACCACTTTCCCCGTATCCTTTTTCACGATGAGGAATTTATATTGGAAAGGCTCTGAAAACTCAGACAAAGGGAGATTTATTGTCCACTCAGGAAAGTTTGCATCATTCAGATGAAGTGCTTTATCCGGATTCCAATTGCCAAGATAGTCGCCTTCCCCCGCTATTGCGAGCACCTCATCCGGATATACCATAGGAGCACAAACCCTAAACTGCATCGTGCCGGGGAGCGAGGCAAGGACCATGTCGTGACATTCCCGGAGCAAGATTCCATCAACAAATGCAGAGGAATAATATGGCTTGTCGGATGGCAGATCTTGCCAACAATCGAAAATCTTGACATTGTCAAGATCCGGAGAACTTTTGAAAAGATGGGGCTTTCCCCATTCAAAACGCCATGCTTTATCCGGAGACTTCACAATAAAGAAATAGTTGAAATCGCCGGGATTGGAGTCAAGCTCAATGTCGCAAACCCACGAATCCGGGGATGTGAGCCGCATCTCCAACGCTTGAGCCGCGTCGCCACCACCCATTTGGAGGATGTCTCCACATATGAACAGAGACTCGCCCCATTGGGTATGGTAGCTTATGTTAAAAGAGATTTTCATGTGAGAAATTTATTTAGTTTTATGTAATTTCCAATCGCTTATCCGCATCTGGAGCTTCCGCAAGACGTGCAAATAAGACACCCCTCTTGATAAACAAGAGTCTCAGCACCACAGTTCGGACATTTCTGGCCTTTAGCTTCAGTCCCATTGGGAAGATATTTCTTCAGAGTCCTTTCCACACCATTTTTCCATGTGTTTATGCTCGTGGAATCGAGATCCAGGCCGCCAACGAGCTTGAGCACCTGATCTATCGGCATACCATATCTAAGCACTCCTGAGATCAACTTGGCATAGTTCCAAAACTCGGGATTGAACTTCTCGCTGAGTCCTTCTATAGTAGTCTTGTAGCCTCTCTTATTTATGAACTGGAAATCATATCGCTTGCGACCGTTCTCGTCTACAGCCTTGATAATCTTGCCGTGATTGACACGTTTAGGACAAAATATGCCGTCTTCATCATCTGCAAGTCCGGTGAATATTTCATATGGCTTGCCATCTACAAGACCTACGAACGCAATCCATTTCTCCTTATTATTTTGAAACCGTACTACGTCAGCCTCAAGTTCGATCGGACGTTTCACGACATGGTCAGTCATATGTATCAGTCCGATCGGGTCGTTCATAGTCTCGTCTTTATCATTTTTCTTTTTAGGGACTGCCTCAAGCACATTATTGCGCGAGCCATCCCTATAGACTGTGCAGCCTTTGCATCCTGATTTCCAAGCTTCAGCATATAATTTTGAAACAAGCTCTTCCGACACGTCGTTGGGCAGATTTATCGTCACGCTAATGGAATGGTCCACCCATTTTTGGATAGCACCCTGCATCCTGACCTTTTCAAGCCAGTCTACATCGTTGGCAGTGGCTTTGTAGTAGGGAGAACGCGCAACCAGCGTCTCAATTTCTTCCGGCGACATATTGGCTTTGACTTCAATATTATTGATCCTCATCCATTCCATAAACTTATGATGATAGACCACATATTCCTCAAATGAATCTCCAACCTCGTCGACAAAATCAATTCGGGCATTCTCATCGCTGGGATTCACCTTACGGCGTCTCTGATAGACAGGCATGAATACGGGCTCAATCCCTGAAGATGTCTGGGTCATTATAGAGGTTGTGCCGGTGGGAGCAATTGTCAGGCAGGCAATATTCCGTCGTCCGACTTTCTCCATTTTTTCCACCATTTCAGGAGCAGCCTGACGCAAGCGGGAAATGTAGGGATTATTTCGTTCCAATTCTGCATCGAACACTTCAAATGCACCTCGTTGCTCAGCTAAATCCACTGAAGCACCATAATATGCTATTGCAAGTGTCTTGTGGACTTCAACTGAGAAATCGGTGGCTTCTTTTGTACCATAGCGCAACCCAAGAGCGGCAAGCATGTCTCCCTCTCCGGTAGTGCCACAACCCGTGCGTCTGCCTTTGAGGGTTTTCTCCCGAATTTTGCGCCAAAGATTAAGTTCGGTTGCCTTCACTTCATCCACTTCAGGATCATCCTTGATTTTTTCTATAATCGCGTCGATTTTTTCTGCCTCAAGATCTATAATGTCGTCCATTATTCTTTGAGCATATATGGCGTGTCGCTTCAGAAGGTCAAAATCGAATCTTGCCTCCGGCGTGAACGGATCAACCACGTAACTATACAGATTAATCGCTACCAAACGACAACTATCGTAGGGACACAAAGGAATCTCGCCGCAAGGATTCGTAGAAACCGATCTGAATCCAAAATCGGCATAGCAGTCCGCAACACTTTCCTTCACCACAGTATCCCAAAACAGCACTCCGGGTTCCGCGCTTTTCCATGCGTTATGGATTATCTTTTCCCAAAGTTTTTTAGCATCTATTTGTCGGGATACTTCCGGACAGTCGGAGTCTATCGGGAATTTTTGCTCATAACTCTGCCCGGACAGAGCTGCCTCCATAAAATCGTCGTCGATTTTAACGGATACATTAGCTCCGGTCACCTTTCCCTGTGTCATTTTTGCATCTATGAAACCATTTGCATCCGGATGTCGGATACTGACGGATAGCATTAATGCACCACGACGACCGTCCTGAGCCACCTCTCGAGTGGAATTGCTGTAACGTTCCATGAACGGGACAAGACCTGTGGATGTCAACGCTGAATTCTTCACAGGAGAACCTTTGGGACGGAGATGCGACAAATCATGCCCGACCCCACCTCTACGTTTCATAAGCTGAACCTGCTCTTCATCTATTTTGACAATTCCTCCATATGAATCAGGAGTGCCGTCAAGCCCTATTACAAAGCAATTCGAAAGAGACCCAACTTGAAAATCATTGCCGATACCGGCCATAGGGCTTCCTTGAGGCACGATATACCTGAAATTCTTAAGCAGACCGAAAATTTCTTCTTCAGAAACAGGATTGGGGTAGTGGCTCTCAATTCTTGCTATTTCTGATGCAATCCGATGGTGCATGTCATCGGGAGTCAGTTCATAGTAATTCCCATTAGAATCTTTCAATGCGTATTTAGTAGCCCAGACTCTTGCAGCAAGTTCGTCACCATTGAAATAACCTACCGAAGCTTCATATGCATCTTCAAATCTATATTTTTTAAGTTCAGCCATTGGGTATAAAAGTGGGTAATATTGGGGTATTAAATTGGATAATGTTGAAAAATAAAACACGAATGGAATCAATCTTTTTCTCAAGCATCTCCATACGAAAACAAAGTAGCCTGATAAATTTGATTTTCTTCACCAATGCAAAATTAGCAAAAAAATCCCTATATTTGCATCAACAAACATCATTAATCTGAAATATTGGGATTTTAAAACTTCCATATCTCTGTTTATCAACTCAAATTAATTATGGAAATTGAAAATTATTTCTCAAATAGGGCAACAGTAAGAGATTATTCTGACAGAGAAGTATCCAATGAGGTCATCAACGGAATACTCGAGAAAGCCATGAGAGCTCCGACATGCGGGAACATGCAATTATATTCCGTTGTCGTGACTCGCGACAACACAAATAAGGAAAAATTGGCGGCATTACATTTCAATCAACCAGCGGCTACCGGAAGCAACTTGATTTTAACGATATGCGCTGATTTCAACAGGTTCTCAAGATGGTGCGAACTAAGTGAGGCCTCACCATGCTATTCTAATTTCCACTCATTCATCATGGCTGCCACCGACGCGATTATCTATGCTCAACAAATAGTCACGATTGCAGAGTTGGAAGGTCTCGCCACCTGCTATCTTGGTACAGTCAACTATACAGCTAAAGAAATATCCGACCTCTTCCTTCTGCCGGAACTGGTCGTGCCCGTAGCCTCGCTGTCAATCGGATACCCAACTGACGCACCTCCAGTGAAGACCGAACGTCTTCCTTTAGAAGCAATAGTCCATTTAGAGCATTATCGGAAAGACAGTGACAAAGAGATTAAATCTCTTTTCAAGACAAAGGAAGAATGGCCGGATAATAAGCGGTTTGTCAAAGAAAATGACAAAAAAACTTTGGCACAAGTTTTTACCGACATCCGGTATCCTTTAAAAACCAATGAAACGGTCTCCCAAACATTCATAAACTTATTGCAAGAGAAAGGATTTATCTAAAGAGAGTCATACACTCTATTCACTCTACATAAGAAGCTGTTTAAGCAATTATTTACGCACA
Source organism: Muribaculaceae bacterium (assembly GCA_009775375.1). GTDB lineage: Bacteria > Bacteroidota > Bacteroidia > Bacteroidales > Muribaculaceae > Lepagella. The sequence goes on from VSPO01000027.1 coordinate 15,254, forward strand.
AGCGCTTAAGAGCTCACTCCTTAAGATATCGAGATTGCAGAGGTCGCAGCCTTGGAGAAGATTTTGCCACTTGCATTTCAGTCACATACCGAAGTATGTGACTGAAATGCAAGTGGCAAAATGCGTCCACGGAAGGCGATACTAAAGCAATTAATTGTCGGAAAGTATGGCAGATCAATGTGTCAATAATGTGAGCAAGTGCTTATGATTAGATGGAGATGATGCCAACAACGAATAATTTCTGTTTTGCCGCAATTTAGATACGACAGCGCCGGCCTCTTCTGCAATCAAAACTCCGGCTGCGACATCCCATCGATTAAGATTCAATTCCCAATATCCATCAAGAAATCCGGCTGCGACATATGATAGATCTACAGCAGCAGATCCCATACGTCTTATTCCTCTTACCACAGGGGCTATCAACGAAATTTCTTTTAAATTGTTATCCGGATTTTCATTCTTGTCATAAGGCATACCGGTAGCGACAACGCATTCAGAAATCTTCTTTTTAGACGAACAACATATTTTTTTGCCATTCAGATAGGATCCGCCATCCTTTATAGCATAAAACATCTCATCTATGTACGGAGCATATACAACACCAACAACGGCACTACCGAAATGTTCGAGTGCTATAGAAACGGAAAAAATGGGCAATCCCTGACTAAAATTCGTGGTCCCATCAAGCGGATCAATCACCCAACGCCATTCTCTGTCGGCATTTTCATCATCCGATTCCTCAGATATGATTCCATGTGAAGGATACTTATCATGTATCATTGATTTAATCAATGTCTCAGATGCCTTGTCAGCATCCGTGACAACATCACTATCGTTTTGTTTCGTCTTAAGACCGAGAGAAGAGGATCGAAAATAGTCAAGTTGTATTTGGCCGGCAGCCCTGGCCATATTTATTGCAAAAGAGAGGTGTTCTTTTAAATCTTCCATATAATTTGATTTAGTCCTTATTAAACTTCAGCTTATCGGAGATAACCAAACCTCCAATAATCAAGAAACATCCAATATATCCAAGTATATAGATTTTTTCTCCAAAAATAAGGAATGCAGCAAGCATAGTAATGGGAGGCTGAAGATACAAATAATTGTTGGCTGTGATCGATCCAAGTATCTTCATTGTTTCATTCCATATAAGGTATGCTGAGATTGAACAAAACAATACAAGAAATAGAAAATTGAAAAGATACCGGGGCTGACTCATATCAAAGAGGATTCCGAGCCTTAACGGAGCTTCCTGAAAAACAAGCAATGGGAGAGCTGTGATTACGCCATAAAAGAAAAGCTTTCTTGTAATAAAGAAAGAGTTGTAGACAGGGATAAGCCTTTTGACAACTATTGTGTAGATAGCCCACGACAAGGCTGCACTTAAGGCAAGCATATCTCCAACCGGATTGAATGCAAAACCGCCACCATGGCTGAAAATAACGCAACCAACACCTACAAATGCAGTTAACGAACCAATGATTACTCCCGGCTTCATTGGCGACCGATAAATCATTGAGATGAGAACAGTCGTGAAGATCGGGGAAATTGAAGCCAAAAGAGATACGTTTCCTGTTGAAGTGAATTTTAGAGCATAGTTTTCAGTGATGAAATATAGCGAACCGGCACATAGTCCGCATATCAAGAAAAGAAATTCGTCACTCCATCTATCGGCTCTGATTTTTTTGAATGTAAAACAAAGCAAAACAGCATAAGCCGCAGTGAACCTATACACGTATGTTTCGACAGGAGTCCATCCTCCCTCGTTCATTAGCACTTTTGAACTTAGGAAAGAGCAAGCCCAGGCTGTCACCGTGAGCAAGGCCCCTATATGAGCCAAAGGCAAAGTATATCTTCGGATAGACTTTTTCGTGTAATTATTTCGAGACATTACAAAACTATGAGCTTAATAATATGCAAAGTCAAATAAACAGTGAGAAGCACAGAACGAGATTGCAACCAACCAAATCTGCATTTCAAGTTACACTATTGGGACTTTCACGCAAAATTAATATTTTCCAATCAAAACAACAAATAAAACGGCGTCCACTTCATAGTGGACACCGTTTATAATGGCATATCGCCAGTGTTTTGAGTAGATTCCGATTTTTATCAGTCTTCCGGCTCAACTACGAAATCTTCCTTGCCAACTCCACAGACCGGGCATACCCAGGAGTCAGGAATATCTTCGAAAGCTGTGCCAGGGGCTACGCCATTGTCGGGATCGCCGATTTCCGGATCATATATCCAATCGCATACTTCACATCTATACTTTTTCATTTTGTTAAAAATTTAAGTTAATATAATGTTAAACAATCCTTGACGAGGATTAGTTTTACCACGACTGAATATTTATCAAAATTTGCGAAATCCAATCATATTCTAGTTCCTCCGTCACATAACACAAGCAGTAATCAATCTGAATTATAAAGTAGACGATTAATTTAAGAGCGCGTCCGAAAAAGTTATCCTACTCATAGGGTTATGCTGATGATTTATTGAACCAATTGATAAAACGACATTTTTTTGACATTTTGTCACTCAAAATTTGGATTATTCGCATTACCTATTTAACTTTGCAGGAGAAGAGATGGTTCGAACAAAGCTGACACAGATATATTATTATGCAATCTGCCACATCATAATCTATCTATAACGACAGTTGAATCATTCTTCAATCCATAGCAATATCAAGTCTCAGAGAATATGTCTGAACCCAATAGCGAAAGAAAACAAATTGAGAGGTTCACCTCATTCCTTATCTCTAAAAATCTCAGGAAGACTCCGGAGAGATATGAGATTTTACGCTGTGCAATTGAATGTGAAGGGCATTTCGATATCGAGCGGCTTCATCGCGAATTGGAAAAGAAAGGATATCACGTCAGTAGGGCGACTGTCTACAATACCATTGAGCTTCTATGCTCAAGCGGGATTATCAGAAAGCTGCTCTTCGATACGCATCAGGCAAGATATGAACTGGCGGAACTTACGCATTCCCATCTGGTCTGCACTCAGTGTGGCGAAATCACAGAAATTTCGTTGGATGAAATCGATGCTCGCTTGGCAACTATGAGTTTTAAGTCATTCACGCCTGCATACGTCTCTACATGTATCTACGGACTCTGCGACAATTGCAAAAACAAAGAGATGAATAATGGACTTTGACAAATTATCAAAATCCACAAAACAAACACCAATAACCTAAAGAAACAAACCATGGCAAAAGTCAAACCATTCAAGGGAGTTCGTCCCCCCCGCGAATTTGTAGAGGAAGTGGTTTCTCGTCCTTACGATGTGCTCAACAGCGATGAAGCCCGCGAAGAGGCTACAGGGAATGAAAAATCTTTGTATCATATCATCAAGCCTGAGATTGATTTCGAACCGGGCACGGATGAACATGATCCCAAAGTCTATGAGAAGGCCGTTGAAAATTTTAACAGATTTCAAGAAAACGGATGGCTGATTCAAGATGACAAGGACAAATACTATATCTATGCCCAGACAATGGACGGCCGCACACAATATGGCTTCGTAGTAGGCGCATGGGTCAACGACTATACAGAAGGCAGGATAAAGAAACATGAACTGACAAGAAGGGACAAGGAGGAAGACCGGATGAAACATGTCCGTGTCAATAATGCGAACATTGAGCCTGTCTTTTTTGCATTTCCCGATAATGACGTGCTCGAAGACATAATATCGACCGTCACAAAAAATCAACCGGAATACGATTTCATCGCTCCCGATGGATTCGGTCACACTCTTTGGGTGATTGAAGATGATGCCACCATATCACACATAACGGAAGAGTTTGACAAAATACCTAATTTATACATAGCAGACGGTCATCACCGTTCAGCAGCCGCAGCATTGGTCGGGGCCGAAAAAGCAGCCAATAATCCCGATCATAAGGGAGATGAGGAATACAACTATTTCATGGCAGTTGCGTTCCCTGCCTCTCATTTGAAAATTATAGACTACAATAGGGTAGTGAAAGACCTCAACGGACTGACCACAGAAGAGTTGCTCAGCAGACTCAATGAAAACTTCCTGGTTGAAAAACAAGGGGAAGAAATCTATACGCCCAAACATCTTCACAATTTCTCTCTATATATTGATGGAGAATGGTATTCGCTGACAGCCAAGGAGTCGACATATGACGACAATGACCCTATCGGAGTTCTCGATGTCACAATATCCTCCAACCTTATCTTGCGCGATATTCTGGGAATAACAGATCTTAGAAGCGACAAAAGAATAGATTTTGTTGGGGGCATACGTGGTCTTGGCGAGCTTAAGAAGAGAGTAGATAGTGGAGAAATGAAGCTTGCCCTTGCTCTTTATCCTGTCACTATGGATCAGCTTATCACAATCGCAGATACCGGCAATATTATGCCACCCAAGACCACATGGTTTGAACCTAAACTCAGATCTGGCCTAGTGATTCATAAGCTTGACTGAAAGACAGACGTGACGCCACTGGATATATCTATTTTTAAACAAGCTCTAAGGCAATCGATAGTTCAATTATGAAAAAGTAAGTGTTAAGATTATTCCTATAGTTGTTTTATCCAATCTGAGTGCAGGATTTCAATCCGGGATTCAGTTATATCATCCCAATTCGAAATCCCGACCCTCATATTGGCAATCCAAGTATAGGAATAATCATAACCCTTACTTATGTAATTTTTCAAAGCCGGGAAAAATCCCGGCTTTGTTCAACTTTATGTTTTCTTAAATGTTATAAAGGAAAGTTGGATGATTTCGTTCTGACAATCAGAATGAATTATTCAGCAATAGCCAATAGTAAAAATATAGTGTTATAAATCTTTATTATTTTGTTATGAAAAAGTTAGTTTATCTTTTATTAATTCTTCCGTTTGCCTTCGTAGCAGCTTGCGATGACGATGATGATCTTCCTGAGGTAGAAATCACATACACAATGAGCAACGTCACTCAGGTGGATAACTCCTTCTACGCCATAAAAGGAGATACTGCCATAATCGACAACCTCACAGTGAAATCACTCAATGGCAACTCTGCTACAGTGACAGGCGTAAGATACTATCTCGACTATCTTCCAATAATCAGCAACCCGGTTGTCACTCCGTTCTCCACATGGTTTGAGACCGAAGACCTTCCCGCGAAAAAGTATAATATAGGAATAACTGCGACGATTCTTCAGGTTGACAAGTCAATCAGTAATGCAGCAATGAATGTCCCGTTCATACTTGTCGAAAATAAAGACAAACTTCCTGCAAACGCCCCTGAAATCGGGACATACTCCCTGACAATGAAAACAGTGCCAGAAAAGAACTAACGTGAGTCTCTATATACGACAACCAAGATATCCACCTGTTCCGTCAATAAAAAGACACGACCTTAAAGGTCGTGTCTTTTTATTGACCTCTTTTTCTTATCACCAATATGGATATGGCCAAACATACCACAAGGACCTGGGGATAGAAAAGATAGCGTAATGGTTCTACAGGCGAAATCCCGGCAAGGGATGTGGCCATCAATGTCTGAGCACCATAAGGAATCAAAGCCTGCACAACACATGAGCCTGTGTCAAGAAGCGAAGCAGCCTTCTTTTCAGCAATATTATATGTCGAGGCGATTTTTTTAGCAAGCGAACCAACAGTGATGATGGCAACTGTATTGTTGGCTGTACAAAGGTTTACTATTCCCACGAGCAAAACAATACTTAGCTGGGCACCACGTTTTGAGGAGGTGCCAGAACCGACCAACTTAAGTATGAAGTCTATTCCTCCAGCACATTTTATCATTCCCAACATGCCTGCAGCCAACAGTGTTATCACAATCAAGCTGCCAACGGAATCCACTCCCTCACCGGCTACATAGAAAATATTAAGGATTGGCATGCCTATGAACAACCCAGCCAAGACGGCAACCAGAATTCCAGCGAGCAAGACAATCGCAACATTTATGCCTATCAATGCCAATATTATAACCAGCAAATATGGAACAACCAAATATGAAGAGCTTTCATTTGAAACCTCAACAAAATCAATATGAGGAGAAAAAATACTATAAAGCACTAACGAAATCATTGCAGCCGGCAGGACAATCATGATATTGGCCATGAATTTATCTTTCATATCACATCCTTGCGTGCGCGTTGCGGCAATAGTAGTATCGGAGATAAAAGAAAGATTATCACCGAAAAAAGCACCACCAAGAACGATAGCCACAAAAAATGGAACAGAAGAACCAATAGAGGATGCCATATCCACAGCAAAAGGAGTCATGGCAACGACCGTGCCAACAGAAGTGCCAATCGCCATTGATATGAAGCATGTAGCGACGAACAAGCCCGGAACGATTAATTGAACGGGAAGGAACGACAATGTTACGTCAACAGTTGCTTCAACCGCCCCGATTTTCTTTGCGATGGCAGCGAACACCCCTGCAAGAATAAAGATCCAAATCATATACATGACGTTGGACTTTCCTGCTTCTTTAGAAAACACCTCTATTTTTTCAGAGACCGTTCTTCCTTTTATCGTAACAGCCGCCCATATTGAAGCTACAAGCATTGCGATGCTTATAGGCATTTTATAGAAATCTCCAACATATAAAGATGCTCCCAGATATACTATTATGAAAACTGCGATAGGGGATATTGCAAGCCATCCGCGGGCTTTATCTGTTTCGTTTCGTTCTGCATTCATATCATTAGTGGTTTGCTTACGTGCAATCTTTTAGTGCCTAAAATTGTCCTTAAAGTAGGATTCTTTTTGAGGAACGCATTAATAATCTTAATAGTATTGATAAGTCCCGAATATTCGTAAATATTCGGGACTTTGATTCATTCCGCTCAAAAAAATTTGAGCGAAGACAGTGTGTTTTTTATTTGTTAACCTGATATTTATTCCAACCTTCTTTAAGATAGGCAATGACCTGCTCTGCCGCTGCTACTCCTGCATTGAAATTAGCCTCTGCCGTCTGCGCACCCATCTTTTTGGGGGTGAAAAAGACACGCGGACTGAACCTCTTTTCAAATTCCTCTGCCATAGCCGGCTTTATGTCGCTGACATAACGGAGATCGGGACGCTCTTCAAGAGCTTTCATCAGGCCTACTTCATCAATAACTTCCTTTCTGGCAGTGTTGATCAGAACGCCATTCTTAGGCATCTTCATTACCAAATCATATCCTATAGAGCCTTTTGTCTGAGGAGTCGCGGGAATATGAAGCGAAACAAAATCATTCTGAGAGAATAGATCGCTGACATCATGGACAGGCACAACTCCCTCAGCTTCCATAACAGAATCAGGAACAAAGACATCTAAAGCCTGCACCTTCATACCAAAGCCCTTAGCAATACGTGCAACATTGCGACCAACCTGTCCGAAAGCGTAAATACCAAGCGACTTCCCCTTGAGCTCAGACCCGGACGTGCCATTATATCGGTTTCTGCACATCATAACCGCCATTCCAAAAACCAATTCGGCTACAGCGTTTGAGTTTTGTCCCGGCGTGTTCATAACACAGATTTTATGCTTAGTCGCAGCCTCAAGATCGATATTATCATATCCGGCACCGGCCCTGACAATGACTTTGAGCTCAGGGGCAGCATTCATCACCTCCTCATCAATCACATCGCTCCTGACAATCAAGCCATGAGCATTGCCTACTGCCTGAAGAAGATCAGCTCGGGTTCCATGTTCTACAAGTTCCATTTCATTGCCGGATGCATTAATGACATCGGCAATAGCCTTCACTGCAGCAGGAGCAAAAGGCTTTTCTGTGAAAACCAATATTTTCATATTCTTTCTCAGTGCTTGGATTCAAATTCATTCATACATGCCACGAGAGCCTCCACACTTTCCATCGGAAGCGCATTATAAAGAGAGGCACGGAAACCGCCTACATCACGATGACCCTTAATGCCAACCATTCCTCTTTCTGTAGCGAACTCTATGAAGGATTGTTCCAGTTCCTTATACTCCGGTTTCATCACGAAGCATACATTCATGATCGAGCGATCTTCATGAGAAGGAACAGTAGCAACAAACATACGGCTTGAATCGATGGCACTGTAAAGACAATCTGCTTTGGCCATGTCGATTTTCTCAATAGCACGGACACCTCCAAGGGATTTGTAATATTTAAGTGTCTGGAGTGCCGAATATATCGGGAGAACCGGAGGAGTATTGAACATTGATCCTTTCTTGACATGCGTACGATAGTCGAGCATTGTTGGAATCACTCTATCCACGTGGCCAAGGGCTTCGTCCTTTACAATAACGAAAGTAACTCCAGAAGGAGCAAGATTTTTCTGGGCGCCACCATAAATGAGGTCGTATTTGGCCACATCTATCGGACGAGTAAAAATATCCGAACTCATATCTGCAATGATTGGAGCCTTCACATCTGGATCTTTTCGGATCTCAGTGCCGTAGATAGTATTGTTGGATGTGTAGTGGAAATAATCCACATCATCGGGAACCTCATACCCTTTGGGAATATATGTGTAGTTCTTATCCTTTGAAGAAGCCACAACTTCAACATCCCCGAAAAGCTTGGCCTCCTTTATTGCTTTGGAAGCCCAGACGCCCGTGTCGAGATACGCAGCTTTCTTTGAAAGCATATTCATGGGAACCATGGCGAATTGAAGACTTGCGCCGCCACCCAGGAAGAGGACACTGTATCCCTCCGGAATCTCAAGAAGCTCCTTGAAAAGGGCAACAGCCTCATCCATCACTGCCTGAAATTGTTTGCTTCTATGGGAAATCTCAAGAATCGAAAGACCCATGTCGGCAAAATCACGAACAGCCTCAGCTGTCTTGTCAATGGTATACTGGCTCAGAATACTGGGTCCAGCATAGAAATTGTGCTTTTTCATGACAAAATAAAGTTTTAATGAAACTTGGGGCAAATTTAACGGTTTTAGTTGTTATGACAAAATAATTCAAGAAAAATTTCATCAATTATTGGAATTTTGGCAAAAGTCTTTCACTTTGCTCATACGTCCGCAGGCATGCCACTTTATATTGATGCTAATGCTTTCATTTTGCCATACAAACCACATATTTACATGTTTCTAATCAATAATTAGCTACTTCAACTCATTTTTTTCTCCGTTGCGACTCAAGTCTTTCCCACATTTTTGCCTCCTGTGGATTGTCGCATGGGCTCCAAAACCTATTGCCTGTAAGTGCATCTGGCAGGTATTGTTGCTCAACATAGTTTCCCTTAAAATCATGTGCATATTTGTATCCTTGACCATATCCAAGCTCTTTCATCAATTTGGTGGGCGCATTTCTCAAATGAATAGGAACGGGGAGATTCCCGGTGGATTCCACAGCCTCCAAAGCCCTGTCAATTGCCATATATGCCGAATTGCTTTTAGGTGAGTTTGCGAGGTAGACGGTGCATTCCGCCAGGATTATTCTTCCTTCGGGCCAACCGATTTTTCTGAGGCTGTCAAATGTGGCATTCGCAAGCAGTAACGCATTTGGATTTGCCAAACCGATATCCTCCGCGGCCACGATAACAAGACGCCTTGCAATAAACTCTGGATCTTCACCACCCTTCACCATTCTGGCAAGCCAATAAATCGCAGCATCCGGGTCGCTGCCTCGAATTGATTTTATGAAAGCAGAGATTATATCGTAGTGCATCTCTCCGTTGCGATCGTAAGCCATAGGATTTTCCTGTAATCTCTCCGTCACGGTTTCGTTGTCAATGATTATTGGCAATGAAGTGGGGGTAGATTGTTCGAGAAGATCCAGAATATTGAGCAATTTTCTTGCGTCTCCACCGGAAAACCGGAAAAGAGCCGATGTTTCTTTGATATCTATTTTTCTCCTGCCTAAAATCGGATCCTTTTTGATCGCATTGTCGAGGAGAATCTTCAAGTCGTCAATATCAAGCGATTTCAGGGTGTAGACTTGCGTCCTGGAAAGAAGCGGACGAATCACTTCGAAAGAGGGATTTTCGGTGGTTGCTCCTATCAATGTTATGATTCCTTGCTCCACCGCTCCAAGAAGAGAATCTTGCTGCGATTTGCTGAACCTATGGATTTCATCTATGAAAAGAATTGGCCTGGATTTAGCGAACATGCTTGATGACTCAGCCTTGCATTTTTCAATCACTTCCCTGACATCTTTTACGCCCGAAGTGACTGCGGAAAGCGTAAAAAAAGATGCCTCTGTTGTGTTGGCGACGATTCTCGCAAGAGTGGTTTTCCCGACTCCGGGGGGACCCCAAAGAATAAAGGAATTAATCCTCCCGGACTGAATCATTTTCCTTAGGATTCCATTTTCTCCGACAAGATGCCGTTGTCCTATATAGTCGTCAAGGGAGGCCGGACGAAGTCGTTCTGCAAGGGGAATATTATTTGTCATTCTTATTGCTTATGGCGTTGAGAATACTATTCACGTCAACCTCCTCTAAAGAATCAACCACCATGTCGGAATAAGGTTCGAGGGATTCACGGGAATTTGTGCCGACTACCCCTACAACATACGCATTAGCCGACCTACCTGCCTTGACTCCTTGTATCGAGTCTTCAAACACGACACAATTCTCTGGCTTACATCCTATTTTTAAGGCTCCGAGAAGATATCCTTCTGGGTCTGGCTTTGACCTGGATATTAAATTGGCAGTCACAACAAAAGAGAAAAAACTTTTCATTTCCGGAATCTCACTGTCAAGATGTAGCATTTTGTCGTCGTTACTGCTCGTGACAAGCACTGCCGGAATGCCTTTTCCTGCCAGTGATTGCAATAGGGAACGCGCTCCGGGCAAATATTCATAATGCATTCTCCCCTCAAGTTCGTAAAGACGTGCCACAACTTTTTCCTGAATATGCTTATCCGGATAATGATCGGCAAGAATCTTGTCGAGAGTGCAACCCTTAATGACCTCTTCGAGGTTATCAATACCTGATGGATACTCCCGATTTACCTGAGCCCAAATCTTCGAGTATTCACCTTCACTATCAATCAAGACACCGTCCAGATCAAATAAAAAGCCATATTTCTGTGATAACAATGCTTCTGTCATATATATAAGCTGTTTAAACTTTTTATGCGAATGAAGTTGATTAGCGCTTTTTCCCTTATTTTGAGGACTCATTTCCAAGATTTAATCATCTTTTCGGCTGCCTTTTAATCTTTCATAGGTTATCTAGCCCACTAAATTTCCTCTCCACGATTCAAAATCAGCTCGAAAATCTGATTAAATCCGGAAAAAGATAAAGTATAAACAACTTCATTTATAAAGAATTTATCTGCAAAATTAGGAAAAAATATTAGTTTGAAGTAAATTTGCAGTTTAAAAAGAAATAAACCCATTGAAAATGGCAACAGACATTTCTCTTAGAATAGATCCAGAGATAGCATCCACTCCGGAGAAGCTAAGGCTTCGTATTGCAAAAGAAATAGGGGTGGATCTTATGAAAGTCAATGACTATAAGATTGTGCGTCGTTCTGTGGACGCACGTCAAAAAAACGTCATTGTCAATCTCACCGTGAGAGTCGCGCTGGATGAAGAGAAAGAAGTGAAAGCTGTATACGAACCTATACGTTTCAAGAAATTATCGGATGGAGCTCAGACATTGGTGATAGTCGGAGCCGGTCCGGCAGGGCTGTTCGCTGCATTGAAAGCCATTGAGCTTGGCATACGACCTGTCGTTTTGGAACGTGGAACTGACGTGGAAAGCCGAAGAATCGAACTTGCAAAGATCAGCAGAGAAGGGACCGTCAATCCCAATACCAACTATTGTTTCGGAGAGGGAGGAGCCGGAGCTTACAGCGACGGGAAACTCTTTACCCGAAGCAAGAAACGAGGCAACATTGCCTCTATTCTTCAAATCCTTCATCAGCATGGAGCTTCTGACGATATACTCATAGATGCACATCCACACATAGGGAGCGATCGTCTCCCAGGCATCATCAAAAATATCAGACAGACAATTCTGGATTCCGGGGGAGATGTCAAGTTTAATACGCAAGTGACTGGTATATTGCTTGACGGAGATAAGGCAATTGGAGTGGAAACTTCCTCTGGAGAACGTTTTCATGGAGCTGTCGTGCTTGCAACAGGACACTCTGCCCGAGATGTCTATCGTTTTCTTAATAAACAAGATATCGATATTAATGCAAAATCATTGGCTATGGGCGTCAGACTTGAACACCCTCAGCAACTCATCGACAGAATACAGTATCACAACAAGAAGGGGAGAGGCAAGTATCTCCCTGCCGCAGAGTATAGTTTTGTAACGCAAATTGATGGAAGGGGTGTATATTCATTCTGTATGTGTCCCGGAGGAGTTGTAGTGCCGGCCATGTCTGACAACGGACAATCAGTTGTCAATGGTATGTCGGCATCAGCAAGGGCAAGCCAATGGGCAAACTCAGGAATAGTAGTGGAGCTTCATCCGGGAGACATTCCAGGCTTTGCCGCTTACGGAGACCTTGAAATGCTCTACTTGCAGGAAAGTCTTGAAAGTAAGTTTTTTCAGAGTTCGGCAGAAAGCATCAATGCTCCGGCCCAACGCATGAAAGATTTTGTAGACGGGAAAAAGTCAGAAAGCTTACCTCGCAGTTCTTACTCGCCAGGAATACATTCCGACAGACTCGACTCTCTTTTGCCTCCTCAAATTTCGAAACGTCTAAAAGAGGCTTTCAAGATATTTGACCGCAAAAGCCATGGATTCTTAACTAACGACGCTGTGCTTATCGGACTTGAATCACGCACCTCAAGCCCTATAAGGATTCCGAGAGAGCCTTCGACACTGGAGCATATCAGAATCAATAACCTTTATCCTGCAGGAGAAGGAGCCGGATATGCAGGAGGGATAGTGTCGGCTGCTATAGACGGGCAACGATGTGTCGAGGCATATTACTCAAAAAACAACAAAATAGATGGCAATAATTCTTAACATAGAAACATCATCAAAAACGTGTAGCGTAGCTCTGACAAAAGATGGTGCAATTGAATTTGAGTTAGAAGATACGGAAGGAATGAACCACGCCGTAAAACTCGCACCATTTGCAGAAAGATGCATGGCTGAGCTTAAAAGAAAAGGAGAGAAGCTCGATGCGGTGGCTGTCAGCCTTGGTCCCGGCTCGTATACCGGGCTGCGAATAGGATTGTCTTTCGCAAAAGGACTGGCATTCAGTCTTGGAGTTCCGCTCATTGGCCTCTCTACGTTGCAGATTCTCGCCGTAAAGGCAATGTTCAGAAACTTCATTTGGGAAGGAGACGAATGTATCGTAGGAATGATTGACGCCAGACGAATGGAGGTATTCACCGCTGCATATGACTTTTCGCTCAATGAACTGGCGAAAGAGAAGCCCATGATTCTCGATTCCAATTCATATATTGAACTTCACGACCATAAAAAGGTTATATTTATAGGTGATGGCAGTGAAAAATTCCGTGGCATATATGGCGGCAAAAATGCGGAATGGCTTGGCAATCTCATGCCCCATGCTTGCGACATGATGGCTCTATCTGAGAAAAAATACAGAGATGGAGATTTCATCGACTTGGCCTACTCTATTCCCAACTATCTGAAACAATATCAAACCACCATCCCTAAAAATAAAGTGATTGATAAAGAACATTCCTGATTAGTAGAAAATATTGCCTTACATTAGCTAATATTTCTCATTCAGGATTATTCATAGATTCATCTAAGGCCACAATTGGCTTCTAATAAAATTCTAACACTCAAAAGACCAAATTACAAAAACCAATAAAAATGATTCCCTACAACGTCAGCGAGAAAAAACTCGCACTCCCAGAATACGGAAGAAACATACAGCGCATGATTGACCATTGCTTGACAATCGAAGACCGAGACGAACGTACAAAATGTGCTCACAGTATCGCTGATGTGATGGCGACCCTTTTCCCCTCGATAATAGGAGAAGGAGGAAATCGGCGCAAAATATGGGACCATATATTCATCATGTCGGATTTCAAACTCGACATCGATTTCCCTTGCGAAGTCGTCACTCCGGAGAAACTTGTCAAAAAGACAGAAAAAATTCCTTACAACAGTCAGATATACAGATATCGGCAATATGGAAAAAATATCCAATCGATGATAAAAACAGTTGCAGATATGGAAAACGTTGTTGAAAAAGACCAACTTATTTTTCTTTTGGCCAACCAGATGAAAAAGCTTCTCGTTTTCAACAATCCGGAAAGTGCAAATGATACAAGGGTATTTGCCGACATTGCTGAGATATCAGAAGGCAAAATACGTATCGACCCCAAGTCCTACAGGCTTAACGACTATATCGACAACTCTCCGACAAACGCAAAAAATAAAAAAAAGAAAAACAAATAAATCTTTAAAGACTATGAGCACATTTATAGTAGAAGGAGGCCATAGCCTGCATGGATCAATCTCTCCACAGGGAGCAAAGAACGAGGCACTCGAAGTAATCTGTGCCACATTGCTTACCCCTGAAAAAGTGACAATATCCAATATTCCCGACATTGCTGATATCCGGAATCTCATAATTCTTCTTAAAGAGATGGGAGTTGACGTAGACCAACCGGATAAAAACACAGCCATATTCCAGGCAAAAAACTTAAATACCGACTATCTTAAATCAGAATCATATAGAAAAAAAGCACAGTCGCTAAGAGGCTCGGTAATGGTAATCGGTCCTCTTCTCGCAAGATTTGGAGAGGCCATACTTCCAAAGCCCGGCGGCGACAAAATCGGAAGAAGACGACTTGACACTCATTTTCTCGGGCTCTGTAAACTGGGTGCCGATTGTGAATATAATCCAAATGACTCATGCTATTATATCAAAGCTCCAAAGAAAGGACTTGAAGGAAACTATATGCTTCTTGACGAGGCTTCGATCACTGGGACAGCCAATGTCATAATGGCAGCAGTAATGGCAAAAGGCACAACCACAATATATAACGCAGCTTGCGAACCATACATCCAGCAACTTTGCAAGATGCTGATTAAAATGGGTGCAAAAATCGAAGGAGTAGGATCCAACCTTCTGACAATCACAGGAGTGGAATATCTGCATGGAGCAAGCCATCGTATGCTTCCCGACATGATTGAAGTGGGTAGTTTTATTGGTATGGCAGCAATGACGGGATCCAATATTGTCTTAGAAAACGTCGGGATAAGAGACCTTGGAATTATGCCGGCCGCATTTGAAAGGCTTGGCATATGCCTTGAAATAGAGGGAGACAATATAAGAGTCAATCAGAAAGAGATCTATGAAATCGACCCGTTTATAGATGGCTCTATCATGACATTTGCTGATGCGCCATGGCCCGGACTGTCGCCAGACCTTCTCAGCATATTCCTAACGGTAGCTACCCAAGCGAAAGGAAGCGTTCTGATCCATCAGAAAATGTTTGAAAGCAGATTGTTTTTTGTAGATAAGCTCATTGATATGGGAGCACGGATAATACTTTGTGATCCCCATAGGGCTGTCGTGATAGGATCAGGGAAATTCCTTTCCCTACATTCCTCAAATCTCGTGTCGCCGGATATTCGTGCAGGCATCGCAATGCTTATCGCTGCATTGGGAGCAAGAGGAACAAGCTGCATTCAAAATATCAACCAAATCGACCGGGGATATGAAAAAATAGAAGAAAGACTAAACCGAATAGGAGCAAAAATCATTAGAACAGATGATTAAAATTTCTAATGGTCAACCATAATAATTGTCAAGCCTATGATTGAAGTCAACGACATAGTCGCAATAGGGAAATTCCAAAAAACTCATGCCCTTAAAGGAGAATTGAATGCAATCCTTGAAATTGATTCAGAGTTTCTTGAGGAAGGGAATGCCATTATCGCCGAGATTGATGGAATCTACGTCCCGTTTTACATCAAAAGCATCAGGAAAAAAGGAAGCTCTTCTTTCCTAATACAGATAGATGGCATAGATTCAGAAGATGAGGCCCGAGTTTTTGTCAACAAGACGATTTATGCCGAGAAATCAAGCCTCGCGTCTTTCCTCGAAATAGATGATGAAGATTTATTCGACAGCGACGACCTGATAGGATATTCAATCTATGATTCAAAAAGCGGGAAAGAAATCGGGAAAATAATATTTCTAGATACGTCGACACAGAACGCACTATTTGTCGTAGAGACTGAAGACGGCAACGAGATATTCATCCC
>VSPO01000028.1 GCA_009775375.1 Muribaculaceae bacterium
ACGCCATCATCCCAAGTCGAAATCCCGTCCCTCATATTGGCAATCCATGTATAGGAATAATCTGAACACTTACTTATTAAAAAAACATCGTCTTTTCTAATTTGTGACATATCGCTACAGAAAAAAGACAGGGCAGGCAAAAAAAGGGAGGGGCCGTTTGAAGTTTTTTTGCTAATTTTGTAGGCGATTCGGAGGGACCGGATTTCATTTTAAACTTCTTCATATGACAGAATTATTGCAGGAGCACCACGTGTTGGGGCTCTCTTTGGGACTATGCACGTTCCTTATTATCGGATTGTTTCATCCTATATGTATCAAGTGTGAGTATTATTTCGGGGTGAGATGCTGGTGGTGGTTCGCGGTGCTTGGCACGGCCATGTGCCTTCTTTCCTATCTTCTCTCCGACCCATTCTGGTCGACATTATCGGGAGTGGTAGGCTTCTCCAGCTATTGGACAATCCTTGAGATTTTCGAGCAGCGGCAAAGAGTGAAGAAGGGATGGTTTCCGATGAATCCCCGGCGCAAGGATGAATACAAATGACAATCACCGGGAACGGCAACAATGCAGAAGAGCGGCCATCCCCAGGGGATGGCCGCTATCATTATAGATTTTTGCAATTGTTTATTTGTCGGCTTCAAGGATGCAGATAGCCACGCGATTCCATGACTCTTCCTCAAACATCTCTCCGATGCCGCAACCTTCGGCCTGAATTCTCGATGCCGGAATCTTATACTTCTTCATCAGCGCATTCTTCACTGATTCCGCACGGCTATTGGCAAGCTTGATGTTGAGTTCCTCGGGACCATCTTTCGATGCATAACCCTTCACTACGACCTTGCTTCCGGGATGATTGTTGAGATAAGCCGCAATCATCTCGATATTAGGCTGCTGGTCGGCACCAATCACGGAAGAACCGATGCGGAAGAATACGTAGCGCACGGATTCAAGATTATTGGTCACCTTGTTGACCACCTTCGGAGGCTGATTCTTCAGCTGCTCAAGCTGGGCGGCGAGATCCGCAGCAGTGGCGGCAAGAGCAACATTCTCTGCAGCCTGGGCATCGGCCGTGGCACGCAGGTCGTTGATCTGTCCGTTGAGGGCATCAATCTCAGCCTGATTGTATGGGCGGACGGTCTCAAATCCGTTGCCACCGAAATTATACGCCACGCCGGCCGTCAGGTTGAAATTCGCACGGTTGGCATTGTAGGAAGCGGTGCTCTGCGAAACACGGCTGCTCGTCATGTCCCAAAGCACGGAGGGACTAAGAGAGAACGTCACGTAGTCGCTGACATTGAAAAGGAAATTCAGGCCCACCTTCGTGGCGAAGAAATTCTGGTCTTCAATTTCGGTCTGGAACCTATGTCCCCAACCGGCACCTGCCTGGACCTCGACATCCACGGGTCGATTATAGCCGGGATAACCGCCAAAAAGATTACAAAGGTTGACGGCTCCGAAAGCTCCAACGTAGGAATCGTCGAATGCCGTAGAGCTGTGTGGCCCACGCACGGAAGAGGTGTTGATTCCGAAAAGACTCTCAGCACCGAGCTTGAAGGCCGGCGTGATTCTCTTGTCGAGCTGCAACCCTACCACGGGGCGCATGCTTCCGAAAAATGCATGATGACTAAGTGGAGTCGTAACACCTGCCTTAACACCGAGCGACCAATTATCGCCAAAACCCGGAGTCTCCAGGGCCTGCTGAGCGGAAATCGAGGAGACAGCGCCTAATGTCAAAGCTGCCGTAAAGATTAACTTTTTCATAATTAAATTGTTTAGTTTTGATAATATCGGAGGAACGCCTCCGTAGCACTTGTCGAAAGGAATATGGCTTGCCGTTTAGCAATCGATGATTCCCTCGGTTTGACTATATAACAACAAATGCTCTCAAGAGGTTTGATTCCGCATCATTATTCCGGCGATGGCCAACCCGGAATTACTCACAAAAGCCTCCCCGGGCCACTGACAAAGGCAACCCTTGAGCGATATTGAGCCATAATCAGCGAAATATTTGCAATTTAACGGGGATTGAAGTAACTTTGCATAAAAATAGAGACAATCGACAATGGATTTCAGAATAGAAGCCACCGCCGGCGACACCAACGCACGAGCCGGGATGATCACCACCGACCACGGACAGATCCCCACCCCCATATTCATGCCCGTAGGGACCGTGGGCAGCGTGAAAGCCGTACATATGAGAGAACTTCGCGAGGATATCGATGCAAAGATCATTCTCGGCAATACGTATCATCTCTATCTTCGCCCCGGCCTCGACATACTCCGCCAGGCCGGCGGCCTTCACCGCTTCAATGGCTGGGACCGCCCTATCCTTACCGATTCAGGCGGTTTTCAAGTGTTCTCGCTATCGGGCAACCGTAAACTAAAAGAGGAGGGAGCCTATTTCAGAAGCCATATCGACGGATCGAAACATCTTTTCACGCCGGAAGGTGTCGTGGACATAGAAAGAGTGATCGGGGCCGACATCATGATGGCCCTAGACGAATGTCCGCCGGGAACGTCGGACTATGACTATGCCAAGAAATCACTCGGACTTACGCAAAGATGGCTCGAAAGAGGATGGAAAAGATATAAGGAGACCGAGGGCCTTTACGGCTACAGCCAGGCGTATTTCCCGATCGTGCAGGGCTGCGTATATCCCGATTTGCGAAGAGAAGCGGCCAAGCACGTAGCCGACCTTGGAGCCGACGGCAACGCCATCGGCGGACTCGCCGTGGGGGAGCCGACGGAAAAGATGTATGAGATGATCGAGGTGGTCAACGACGTGCTTCCGGCCGACAAGCCAAGATACCTTATGGGCGTGGGCACTCCGGCCAATATTCTTGAGGCCATAGACAGAGGCGTAGACATGATGGACTGCGTCATGCCGACGCGCAACGGCCGCAACGGAATGCTCTTCACGGCCAACGGAATCATGAACATGCGCAACAAGAAATGGGCCGACGATTTCTCACCTCTCGACGAATCGGGCACGGCATGGGTGGACAATGTCTATTCAAAGGCCTACGTCAGGCATCTATTCATCAGCCAGGAGATTCTTGCGATGCAGATTGCCTCGGTGCATAATCTGGCGTTCTATCTCCAGCTCGTCAAGGAGGCCCGCCGCCATATAGTGGAGGGGGATTTCAAGACGTGGAAGACGATGATGGTGGAGAGAGTGACCCGCAGGCTTTAACAACAGGCCCAACAACTATTTTTATTCAGACAAGCAGATGAAATTCTCCTTTAGCAACATATCCCGACGCAGCGATAAAGGCAGGGAAACGGAAAAGGATTCCGACTTAGACCAGACGGCCGGACATGAAGTGGCGACAGAATCCGCCGGCGAGGATACCCAAACTGACGAAAACTCCACAATCGACAAAACGGATGGTGTCGAAGAGGCAGACACTGCGGAAATAGCAGATACGGTGGAACTGAAGGAGAGCACTCCGGAATTCAAGAAAAAGGCGTGGAAACTAAAGAATCCTTTCCGGCTCTATATCCTCGACCGATACATACTGAAGCAATTTCTGGCTACTTTCGGACTGACGCTGCTCCTGATGCTGGCCGTCATCGCCATGTTTGACGTCACGGAGAAACTTGACGCCTTCCTGACCGCTCCCCTCTCGGCGACGATTTTTGATTATTTCATGTCGTTTCTCCCTTTCCTTGCTTTGCAGCTTACGCCTCTATTCGTCTTTATCTCCGTCATATTCTTCACTTCGAAGATGGCGGGAAACTCAGAGATAATCGCCATTCTTTCGAGCGGGGTCAGCTTCAAGAGACTTCTCCGGCCCTACATGATGGGGGCGGCCATAATCGCGATATTCACGTTCCTTCTCAACAATTATATCGTGCCTCCGACGAACATCGCGAAGAATGCCTACACCAACAAATACGTGAAGAACAAAAAGGTGGAGAGCAACGTCAATATCCAGCTCCAGGTTTCGCCGGGAGTTGTGGCATATATTGGGCGTTTTGAGGACTATAACAAGATGGGCTACCGTTTTACCCTCGACCATATAAAAGACAAGCAGCTCCTCTCGCGCACTACGGCGACCACGGCAAGGTATGACACCACGAAAATGTATCATTGGATTCTATCCGACTATATGACCCGCGATTTCGACGGAATGAAAGAGAAAATCACAAAGGGATACAGCCTCGATACAATCATCCCCTTTGAACCAAAAGACTTCATGATTTCCGTCAACGACCAGGAGACTTTGACGACGCCTCAGCTTGTGGACTATATCGAGAAACAGAAGTCGCGCGGAGTGGCCAATATCAAGGCATTCGAGATTGAGAAAGAGAAGCGCACAGCAGCGATTGCGGCAGCTTTCATCCTGACATTGATAGGCATGTCGCTTTCGTCGAGAAAGGTGAAAGGCGGAATGGGATTGAATATCGGCATCGGACTTGCGTTGAGTTTCAGCTACATCCTTTTCTCGGCAGTGACCAGTTCGTTTGCCATTTCGGGACTTACCACACCATTTATCGCGATGGAGATACCCAACCTTGTCTATCTCCTAATCGGCATCTACCTCTACTACCGAGCCTCGAAGTATTGACGGGCAAGGGAAATATCGATCGGCATCAAGAAGCCGATAACAGAACTAAGACCCAGTATTAAGGATTAAGGATGAAGGATTAAGCGGGAGGGAGGATGCTGCGATAGCCGATTTGGAAAAATTCACGTTTGAAATCTTCGGGTCGGAGGATATTATTTCCAGACAGGACAATGTCAAGGTCTATCGGCACCATTCCCCGCAACCTTGCCACAAGGTCGCGTCCGCATTCCACCTCGTAGCGTTTGCAATTGCGTTCGAGTGCAGCGACAGGGATATCAATTTCTCCTGCGACTACGGCGTTCATATAATCGCTTCCCTGATGCCCCACGGGCGGGGTTTCATAGATATCGGAAGCCAAGAACCCTGTCAGCTGGCCGGAGAGCCATTCAATAGCCGAAGCGACCGCTTGCCTACGGTCGCCGCAGTTTGATCCTATACTCAATACTACCTTTGACATTGTTTCGATGATGTGATTTCAATTGTTTAAGTTAAAGGTATACACCCGGGCACTCTCAAAAGAGCAGACAACCGCGACAAGCCACAGGCGAACATTCCCAAAACCAATGAGACTCTAAATACCTTCATGGGGAAGGGAGAACAGCGTTATCTCCGGATTCGCACCGAGCAGCCTGGATGGCATCCCTACCTCTCCGGCTCCGATATTGACGTATAATCTCGTGGTCTTCCCTTCGTCGTTGAGACGTTCGTAAAGGCCGCCCCACAGTTCGTATCTATACTTTGCGGGCGACCATTTCCATCCCCCGACCTGAATCATCATCTGCATGGCATGTGTATGACCGGAAAGAGTCAAGTCAAAATTCGTAGACTTTGAGACGACCCGGTTCCAATGCTCAGGATTATGGGTCAGAAGGAGCTTGAAGCATCGGTCGTTCTGATTATGGAGGGAATCCCTCGACGAGGGAATCGCTTTTTCAAGGTCGCCGTAGACGGCAAAGGGAGGATCTCCCCAGTTTTCCACTCCCACTACCGTGATGCTATCGTTGCCACGCATGACGTAGTCGCGCTCATTGTTGAGAAGACGCCACCCCATCTTCGCCTGATAATCGGCAAGCAGACGGTTGTTGGCTTCCCTCTGTGCGGGGGAATCCCAATCCATGTAGTCGCCATAATCGTGGTTGCCGAGAATGGAGAACACTCCGTCGGGGGCGCTGAGTCGGGAAAGAGGCGAAATGAACGGCTCCAGTTCTTCAGTGCGGCGATTGACGATATCTCCCGTGAAAACGATAAGGTCGGGCTTGAGGGCATTGACGGAATCAACGAGATTGGAAATGAAGGTGGTGTCGTTGCCCCACGTCCCGACATGAAGGTCGCTTATCTGCGCAATCTTATATCCGTCGAAAGATTTCGGCAGCCTTGGCGAGGATATATCCACTCGGTTCACGTCGATGTCGTATCTTGTATATAAGATACCCTCCCACATGACAGCAAACACCACAAGAGCCGCCACAATTCCAATCCGGCAGGATGGACGCCACTTGAATTTCGGCTTGGCAATAAGCCTGACGAGCCGGCCGATAATGGAAATCACTACATAAGCGAATTTCGCGAAATAGATTGAGAGATAGACATAAAGCATCCACATCACGCCGAGGATGTCGGAATCTCCCGACCTTTTAGGCCATAGAATCAAGGCTATCAGGAATGCCCAGCAGGCAAAAGAGGAGACAGCATAAACGCGACGCCACAAACGGAGTCGCGACTTTGTCTTGATGTCGAAGAAGATGTAGAGGTCGACCGCTACACTGAAGATGATGGCTATCACAGCCAGGATTAGGGGGATTCTCATTCTGTTGTCGTGTTAAGGAACTCGCTCTAAGACTTGACTCACTCCATGCCTCCCAACAGGCTTCTCAGCTTGTTTTTGAGAGGATTTGCATACATCGTAAGCATCGTTTTCCAAAGAAAATCCCTTTCTTCGGAAGAGATGTCGTCGAGCTGGATCTTATCGAGTTGGGAATTGAAATAATCCACAATCTCGTATTTTTTTTCCGGAGTATATTTGCGCGCAAACCTTTCGGAGTCGTGAAGGAGGTCGAACGCGACATAATTTATCTCAAAAATCTCGTAGCTTCTATGTATGGCCTGATCCACAAGGCATCCGACATGCTTAGCAGCCACGTTGTTGTCTTTGAAGTCGCCAAGCTGGTCGAGCTTGCTGTTGATGCGCGGGGTCAGCTGGAAATGCACCCTGCCCTTGAAGCGAAGCAGGCCTGTCTCCATAGAGAAGAGATCGTCGCGCTGCGATTTCTTGAAGTCGGGGTTCCTTTTTTTCATGAGAAACTCCTTCGCCTTCAAATAGTCGTTGGGATCATATTCATATGAAATGCAGACCGGCATAAGGTTTATCTCCTTGATTTTGTCGACAAACGGGCCCTGGCCACCGAGGGCAAGCATCTTGACGAGCGATTCCTGAGTATGGTCGCTGCTATCTTTAGCGCGTCCCTCCCTCTGAGCAATCCAGACGGACTCATGCTTTTCGAGGATGCAGTAGTGGATATACGCAGAAAGCTTCTTGGCGGCTTCAAGGCCTTCGCGCAGACCCGTGTTGCGTTTTACGACGAAACTCTTATTGAGCCGGACAAGGTCGGTGATCCAATCATAGATGAGAAGATTGTTGCCGATCGCCACTTCCGACGTAGGATAGCCCCGGCGGAGGAAAGCCAGATTAAGAAACGACGCGTCGAGGACGATGTCGCGATGGTTGGTGATGAACGTATGGCTCATCGAAGGATTCAGATACTTCACGCCTCCGAGCGTAATGCCGGAAGTGGTGGTCTTGGCGAGCATCTCCAGGAAGGGGAACATCACCTGCGTCTGAAAATCATGCTTATTGTCGATCTTCAGCAATTCCTCAATCAACGCCGGCACGTCCTTAGGGGGCATGGTGTAGTTGACGGCATGAAGGAATCCCGGCTCTTTCACGAGCTGCTCCATCTTGGAATGGAATTCGGAATCCTCGTAAGGGGCAATATCACTGAAGTTGTATTCTTGCTGACTCATTATGATTCTTTTTTTCATCCCTGCGGCATCCGCGCTTGGCAATGCCGCATTCGGAGGATGTTCATTTTTTGCAAAGTTAATGCTAAACTACCAAAATAAAAACATCCAAGAGGATTATTTTTTCTATGGGAGAGTGGAATATTATGTTTTTTTTGACTTTTGGCAACCTCAGACGCCGGCAAGCGTCATTCCAGCCTGCGGTAGGCTCTCCATTTGTCGAGCAAGGCCGACATGTCGGATGGCAAAGGGCTTTCAAAATCCATCTGCTTTCCCGTCGCCGGATGCCGGAACCCAAGGGTCCTGGCATGTAGGGCCTGGCGGGGGCAGACCTGGAAACAATTGTCGACGAATTGGCGGTATTTAGAGAAGGTCGTGCCTTTCAAAATCCTGTCGCCACCATATCTCTCGTCATTAAAAAGCGGATGGCCCTGGCTGAGCATATGCACCCGAATCTGATGGGTCCGTCCCGTCTCAAGCACGCATTTCACAGCCGTCACGTATCCGAACCGCTCAAGGACCTCATAGTGGGTGACGGCATGCTTGCCAAGCTCGGGGTCGTCGGTGACGGTCATTTGCAATTTGTTGCGCGGATTGCGCATGATGTTGCCGACGATGGTGCCCTTGTCGTTGTCGAAATCTCCCCAGACAAGCGCTACGTATTCCCGTCTTGTCGTCTTGTTGAAGAACTGACCTCCGAGATCGGTCTTGGCTACCGGGGTCTTCGCCACTACAAGCAGCCCGGACGTGTCCTTGTCGATCCTATGCACGAGCCCGAGCCGGGGGTCATTGACGTCGTAGTCGGGATTGTCTTTGAAATGCCATGCGAGGGCGTTGACGAGAGTGCCGGTATAGTTGCCATGCCCGGGATGGACCACGAGTCCCGCCGGCTTGTTGACGACGAGAACAGCCTCGTCTTCATAGACTATATCGAGAGGGATATCCTCTGCTATTATCTCAAATTCATAGCGAGGACGATCCATCACGATGCTCACGACATCGTTGGGCTTCACCTTGTAGCTCGACTTCGCGGCTTTGCCGTTGACGATTATGCATCCGGCGTCGGCCGCCTGCTGAATACGGTTGCGGGAGGTCTTCTCCATACGGTCGACGAGAAACTTGTCGACTCGTATCATCTGCTGGCCCTTATCCGCCACGAAACGGAAATGCTCATAGAGCTCCTTGCCGTCGTCGCTGATATACGACGGCTCCTCCATCAACTCGTCGGGCGTGGCCAATCTTAATCCTTCTTCTGCCATACTCCCTTATTCGATAAAGACGGGGTCCTCTTCCGGTTCTTCAGATGCTGCAGGGACTTCCTCTTCCTGCACTACCACTTCTTCGGCCGAAGGATCCTGATATTCTTGGTCAGACTCAGTGGCGAGCCGATAGTATTCCTCATTCTGGAGCGAGTCGCGCAATTCTCCGAGCCTGCCGTCGTAGACCTCCACTACTATGCGGGCATTTACGGGCACTTTCTCAGTCTTCTTGACCACGCGGCCATTGGCCGTGATCTTGACGATGCAATCATTGTCGCCCAGCACCTTCACCACCCTGATATTCTTGAATCCCAGCTCCTCAAGCCGGGCCATTCCCTGGCGGAAAGAGAAACTTTTCAAGGCGTCTTCCCTCGGATTATTGTCGTCGTCGATGACCACCTCCTTCGGATGGACGGCATTGATATAAAGGAAAATCTTCCTGCCGGGCTTCACCTTCGCCCCCGACTTGGGGAATTGCTCGATGACGAACCCCGGCCTGACGTTCTCCTTATAAAGGGAGTCTCTGATGTCAACGCGGAACCCTTTAGAATGAAGCACGTTGATGGCCTCGGTATAGGAAAGGTTTTCCACTCCGGGCACGACGTCGCTCTCGCCATGCTTCGTAAAAATCTGCAAGGAGAGAAACACAATCCAGATGCCAAGGAAAGCCACCAGGATAATCACCAAAATATTCGCCAGCACAGGGTGACGCGCAATGAAACCCTCTCCGGCCTTTTTGCCATTGTCGTTCTTTTTCATTGAAAACTTGTTTTCGCGCTTCAAAGTTAGCTAAAATTTTCTTAACTCTCCCAATTTCGCGACCAAACAATGAAAAGAAGCCGCTGAAATCTTAATAAATGTAAAGATGGCCGCTGAAATCTTCCTCATTAGGGATATTTTTATTAACTTTGCGCTTCAAAGCGTAAAAAATAGATGCGTAAATTCATATATTTCCTCCCGCTCCTGCTGATGATGGGATCATGCGGGGAATACAACAAGGTGCTCAAGAGCAAAGACAACGAATATCGTTTTGATTTTGCGAAACGGGCTTTCGACCAAAGAAAATTTACCCAGGCATCGACAGTGCTTGAGACGATTTACACCCCCCTGCGCGGAACAGCCCACGGGGAGGAAGCATTGTTTCTGCTCGCGATGTCATACTACGAGAACAAAGATTATCTGAACTCAGGACTCTACTTCAAGACCTATTATTCGCGCTATCCGAAAGGGAAATTCGCGGAGCTGGCAAGGTTTTATTCCGGCTACGGATACTATCTCGACTCCCCCGACCCGCAGCTCGACCAGAGCCAGACCGTGAAGGCTATCGAGGAGCTTCAGGGATTTCTCGATTATTTCCCCAACAGCGACAGGGTCACGATCGCGCAGAACGCGATTTTCGACATGCAGGACAAACTGACGCTCAAAGAGCTTCAGAATGCACAGCTCTACTATAATCTCGGCAACTTCACGGGCAACAACTATCAGTCGGCCATCATCACGGCCCAAAACGCCCTGAAGACGTATCCCTATTCAAAATACAGGGAGGATTTCGAGCTTCTGATATTGAAGTCAAAATATCAGGAAGCCCGTCTTTCCGTCAACGAGCGCCAGGCCGACCGCTACCGCGACGTTGTGGATGAATATTTCTCCTTCACCAACAACTTCCCCGACTCCAAAAACAGGAAAGAGGCCGACAACATCTACGAAATCGCCCGTAAACACGTGCAAGACTAAAACAAACCCCTTAATCATATATTCTCCGTCATGGATTATAAAAAGACTAACGCTCCTCTCAACACTGTGACCCGCGACATGATCGCCATGGCCGAACAGACAGGCAACGTCTATGAGACTGTCTGCATTATCGGCAAACGTGCCAACCAAATCGCGGTAGAGATGAAAAAGGAACTCGAGAAAAAGCTTCAGGAATTCGCTTCCACCGACAATCTTGAGGAAGTGTCGGAAAACAGGGAACAGATTGAGATCTCCCGTTTCTACGAGAAGCTCCCGAAGCCTACCCTCATCGCGACTCAGGAATATATCGAGCATAAGCTCTATTTTGCAAATCCCGCAAAGGAGAGAGAGCACCTGAGCGATTAAGATGCGTTTCACCCGTTGACAAGAGTATGTTATAAATTAAGCACACTCTTCTTGACCGATTATGGGAAAGCCGGATTCTCTTCCGGCTTTCTTTCGTTGTCAACATGCCACGACCGACAGCAATCCATATATTCAACCCCGAGACCGACTACGCGTTGGCTTGCGGAGGCAACACCTACAACCCTCCCGGCGCGATTATCGCCCTGAGAAGGGACATGGCCTATTTCCCTGCTACGTATGCTGACGACGGCGACTGGATAGCCACCTTTGACGAAGCTCTCCCCTCTTCTCCCCACGGCCGGGGATATCTCGACCTTGCAAATAGAAGGGGGGTGAAAATGACCACCGTAGCCCGCCTTGCCAACGAAATCGAAGCCTCGGACAGCAAAGCCTTTGAACTCCTTCCCTGGGGATGGAACGCCACTCTCCGCACCATGCTCTTGAAAGCCGGCATCAACGGCAAATGGATGAAGAGCGAGGCTGAAATCGAACGTCTGCGCATCCTTTCCCACAGGCGCACCACCATTGCCTTTCAGGACATGTTACAAAAAACGTTGCCCGGCATTGAAGTGCCCTTCGCTACCGAGATTTTTTCTGTCGAAGAGGCTTTCCAATACCTCGACGAGCATGGCGACGCCTATTTCAAGATGCCGTGGAGCAGCTCGGGAAGAGGGGTCGCGGCGGCTTCATCAATGTCGAGGGAGAAACTCTGTCAATGGATAGCCGGAGCGATAAGGCGACAAGGCTCGATACTGGCAGAGAAAGCTTTTGACCGCATCCTTGATTTTGCCACGGAATGGGAGAGCGTCAACGGAAAGGCTTATTTGATTGGATATTCCGTGTTCAAGACCTCAGCAGGCGGACGCTACGGAGGGAACCTTGAGGAATCGCAGGAATCTTTGGAAAAGATTATTTCGGAAGCGATCGCGTGTGAAATCAGCGAGGTGACAGAGGCCCAAAGGATTGCACTTGAAGAGATCATCACGCCCGGATACTCCGGCCCGCTTGGGATAGACATGCTTGCCTCAAGAGATGGCATTCCTCACCCCTGCGTAGAAATCAACCTTCGCCAGACAATGGGAATGGCAGCTTTGAAGGCATACTACATAAGTAAGTGTTCAGATTACTTAAAGGCAAACAACTTAGGAAAATAATGAGAACAGCTATCATAGGAACCGGGAATGTGGCCACTCATCTTGCCAAAGCCTTGGAAAAGGAGGGCGCGGTGGGCGTCAATTCGCGCAATCTCGAAGGGATGCCCGAAGAATGCGACTTGGCGATTATCTCCGTCAAAGACGACGCCATCGCGGAGGTGGCACAAAAGCTGATGGGGAGAGCCAAGATAATAGCCCATACTTCGGGAAGCGTGCCAGCCGACGCGTTGAAGGGATGCAGCGAAAGGTATGGAGTATTCTATCCGATGCAGACCTTCACCAAAGGGGTCACGATGGATTATTCAGAGATACCTTTCTTTATCGAGGGGAGCGACACAGCAACTGAGGAGGCACTGACTTCGCTTGCGCTGATGATTTCCCCAAACGTCAGGAAAGCTGGCTCTTCCGCCCGAAAGCGGCTTCATCTGTCGGCCGTATTCGCCTGCAATTTCACCAATTGCCTCATGGGCATAGCCGACGAGCTTCTCAAAGAGAGCGGCATGGACTACACCGTCATGCTGCCACTGCTCAAGCAAACTGTCGGGAAACTTTACGGCACCTCCCCCGCCATGGCCCAGACCGGCCCGGCTGCCCGCGGCGACTTAAAGACAATCGAAGCCCATCTCGCGATGCTTTCCGACAAGCCGCATCTCCAGGACATTTACCTCGCCCTGACAAAGAGAATCCTCGACTCAAATCTTAAGGCCGGTAAACTTACTATTGCAGATTTCCCCAAAGATAAAAAATCTGCCGATTTTCCAACCGACATAAACAACCCCGAATAAATGAGCTCAATAGACTACGACCTGACACAGATCCGCGCCTTCGCTTTCGACGTAGACGGCGTGCTCTCCCCTTCCACCATACCGCTTGGTTCTGACGGTTATCCCCGCAGGATGGTCAATATCAAGGATGGCTATGCCCTGCAATTGGCCGTGAAGAAGGGATATAAAATAGCCATCATTACCGGAGGGATCTCCGAGGCGGTAAAAGTGAGATTCTCATCCCTCGGGATAGCCGACATCTTCATGGGATCGTCGAAGAAACTTCCTATCCTCAAAAGCTGGATGGAAAAGGAGGGACTTCGGCCGGAAGAGGTGGCATTCATGGGCGACGATATTCCCGATCTGCCATGTCTGCGCCATGTAGGGCTCCCCTGTGCCCCATTCGACGCCTGCGCCGAATGTCTCGCCACGGCGCATTACGTCTCCAAATTTTCCGGGGGATATGGCTGCGGAAGGGATATCCTTGAGCAAACAATGAAAGCCCAAGGGAAATGGATGGACGATGCAGAGGCTTTCGGCTGGTAAGCTCGATGCACTATGCATGATGCACAATTATCAATCACAGACACTTATCCACAAATGCTTAACAATCTCGCCAAATATAAGATATATCTCGCAAGCAAGTCGCCCAGACGAAGGGAATTGCTCCAGCAACTTCGCATCCCATTCAACGTCATAACCATCGGAGGTATCGACGAGAGTTTTCCGCCGACGATGCCCGCGCTCGACGTGCCGCAATACATTTCCACCATAAAGGCCGACGCGTTTATGAAGACCATCGACGACAACGAGCTTGTAATCACGGCCGACACGATGGTGGTATGTGAAGACAGGATTCTCGGCAAGCCCAAGGACTCTGATGAGGCAAAATCAATGTTGCGCTTTCTTTCAGGCAAAACCCACAAGGTGGCGACGGGGGTGACAATCTCCACTCTCGATAAGCGGACATCGTTCACGACCGTGACCTCCGTCACCTTTGCAGAAATAACAGACGAGGAGATAAATTATTACGTTGAGAATTTCATGCCCCTCGACAAGGCAGGGGCCTACGGCATCCAGGAATGGATCGGGGTCGTGGCAATCTCCGGCATCGAGGGAAGCTACTACAACGTCATGGGGCTACCCGTCCACAGGCTATTCCAAGAGCTGAAGCTGCTCTGAGTCTTTTCCGTTTTCAGTTGTCGGTTGTCGGTTGTCGGGATTAATCTCGATTAATCGAGATTTAGCGGGATTAATCGGGATTTAGCGACCGACAACCGACAACGGAAAACTAAGAGGATCAGGCCTCTGCAGGCTGAATGGAGATGGGAGCCTCATAACGGTATTTGGCCTCCCAGCCGAGAGCGGAAGCCCCAAGCACAGCCGCGTCGCTCTCCTTCAGTTCGGAAAGGATGATCTTAGGCATTCTCTGCTTGAAGATTGGGAGCAACGATTTTTCGAATGCGTTCTTCAGAGGACGCATGAGAAGTTCGCCGCTCTTTGCAAGACCGCCGAAGAGAATTATTGCCTGAGGGCTTGAGAACGCCACCATGTCGGCCATAGCCTGCCCGAGAATCGTGCCGGTATAGTCGAAAATATCTTTTGCCAGCTTGTCGCCGGCCACGGCTGCATCGTAGACATCCTTGGATGTTATGTCTTCAATCTGCAGGTCGCGAAGCGTAGAAGGCTCGGTGCGGATTTCGAGGAATTCCCTTGCCGTGCGGGCAACGCCTGTCGCACTACAATATGCTTCAAGACAACCCGTACGTCCGCAGCCGCATATGCGTCCGTTGTTGCGCTTTACCACCACGTGGCCAAGTTCACCGGCAAAACCGTCGTGGCCATACACGAGCTGACCGTTGACAACGATTCCGGATCCTACGCCCGTTCCGAGGGTAATCATGATGAAATCTTTCATGCCGCGAGCCGCGCCGTAGGTCATCTCTCCGAGAGCGGCAGCGTTGGCGTCATTGGTGATAGCCACGGGTATTCCTCCGAAAGCCTTGCTGACCTTCTCTGCCAAAGGAATCACGGGACCCCAAGGAAGGTTTGGCGGATTAAGGATTTCGCCCGTGTAGTAGTTGCCGTTGGGAGCGCCGATGCCGATGCCTTGAATTTTGTCTTCCGCATCGTTCGCACGGAGCAGACGCTCCACGCCCTCATGCAATTCGTTGATGTAGTCATCAAAGTTGGCATTCTTCAATGTCTTGATAGAATCGCTGGCCATCACCTGGCCCCTCGCGTCGACAATTCCGAAGACCGTGTTGGTTCCTCCTATATCGACACCCAGTACATATGGTTTGCTCATGATACTGACTTATTATTATTTGTTAATACGTTAAAAAAAAAATCACTTCTTTTGAGGGCGGCAATAACCGCCCTGCCTTTT
Source organism: Muribaculaceae bacterium (assembly GCA_009775375.1). GTDB lineage: Bacteria > Bacteroidota > Bacteroidia > Bacteroidales > Muribaculaceae > Lepagella. The sequence goes on from VSPO01000028.1 coordinate 15,254, forward strand.
TGCCAATAAAAACGGGAATTTCGGCCCGGAACTGACATTCAGATTACAAAGTTATAATTTTTTCTCAACATTCCACCCAATTACAGGAAAAGAATTGCATTTCGTTAGAAAATTATGATCGATCGAGTCGGATAGAAGATTTGTCAAGCTTCTCAACTATTCCAACGTTTGAATTGTTAATATTTTTGAATAATTTACATTTGGAACAAATTTTGAATCTGATTATACAAACACGACTCGACTTCACATATTAACTAAATTCAACGCATATGAATTTCAATAATTTTACAATCAAATCGCAGGAGGTGGTGCAGAAAGCCATAGAGCTGACGCGGCAAAGCGGGCAACAGCAGATTGAGCCTGTGCATATCCTCAAAGCTCTTATAGCCGAGAGCGATACGATTGTCAACTTCGTCTTCCAAAAGCTCGGAGCCAACCTCAACGGGGTCAACATGGCTATCGAAAAGGAGATACAGTCGCTTCCCAAAGTGTCGGGCGGCGAGGTATTCCTTAGCCGCGAATCAAACGATGCCCTCCAGAAGGCCATCGATTTCTCAAAGTCGATGGGCGACGAATACGTCTCTGTCGAGGCCGTCATGATGGGTATCCTTAAGTCGAAATCCAAGGCCTCCCAGATACTTAAGGATGCCGGAGTGATTGAAGACGGACTTAAGGCAGCCATCACGGAGTTGAGAAAGGGCAACAAGGTGACGCAGCAGAGCGCCGAAGAGTCATACCAGGCCCTTGGCAAGTATGCCATAAATCTCAACGACCGTGCCAGAAATGGCAAACTCGACCCAGTCATCGGCCGAGACGAGGAGATTCGCCGGGTGCTCCAGATCCTTTCGCGACGCACCAAGAACAATCCTATGCTCGTCGGCGAACCCGGCACCGGAAAGACCGCCATCGCCGAAGGTCTCGCCCATCGCATCGTGCGCGGCGACGTACCCGAGAATCTCAAATCAAAACAGATATATTCCCTCGATATGGGAGCCCTCGTAGCGGGAGCCAAATATAAAGGAGAGTTTGAGGAGAGGCTGAAAGCCATCGTCAACGAGGTCACGCAAAGCGACGGGGAGATAATCCTATTTATTGACGAAATCCATACGCTTGTCGGAGCCGGAAAGGGGGAAGGGGCAATGGACGCCGCCAATATCCTCAAGCCTGCCCTTGCAAGAGGCGAATTGCGCTCTATCGGAGCGACCACGCTCGACGAATACCAAAAATATTTCGAAAAAGACAAGGCCCTGGAGCGACGCTTCCAGAAGGTGATGGTCGACGAGCCGGATGAGATATCTGCAATCTCCATCCTCCGCGGACTGAAGGAGAGATATGAAAACCACCATAAGGTGCGCATCAAGGATGAGGCTATCATCGCGGCCGTGCAGCTCAGCGTGCGCTATATCACCGACCGTTTCCTCCCCGACAAAGCCATCGACCTTATCGACGAGGCGGCATCGAAGCTTCGCCTGGAGATGGACTCCATGCCGCAGGCCCTCGACGAGGCAAGCCGCAAAATCAAGCAACTTGAGATTGAGCGCGAGGCCATCAAGAGGGAGGGCGACAAATATAAGGTGAAGGAGATCGACGAAGACCTCGCCAACCTCCGCGACACCGAGAAATCGCTCAAGGCAAAATGGCAAGCCGAGAAGAACGAAATCAACAAAATCCAGCAAAACAAGATAGAAATCGAGCAGCTCAACCATGAGGCCGAAGTGGCTGAAAGGGAGGGCAATTACGCCAAAGTGGCTGAAATCAGATACTCCAAGATCAAGCAGAAAGAGGAGGAGAACAAAGCCACTCAGGAGAAGCTCAAACAGCTTCAGGGGGAGGGCGCAATGATCAAGGAGGAGGTGGATTCCGAAGACATCGCCGAGATCGTTTCGCGCTGGACAGGGATTCCCGTCAAGAAGATGGCCCAGAGCGAGAAGGAGAAACTTCTCCATCTGGAGGAAGAGCTCCATAAGCGTGTGATCGGACAGGACGACGCCATCAGGGCCGTCAGCGACGCCGTGCGCCGCTCGCGTGCCGGGCTCAACGACCCGCGCCGCCCCATCGGCTCATTTATCTTCCTGGGAACTACCGGAGTCGGAAAGACCGAACTCGCGAAGGCCCTCGCTGAATATCTCTTCGACGACGAAGACATGATGACGCGCATCGACATGTCGGAATACATGGAGAAGCATTCCGTGTCGCGTCTTGTCGGAGCGCCTCCGGGATACGTAGGATATGAAGAGGGAGGACAGCTGACTGAAGCCGTTCGCCGCAAACCTTACAGCGTCGTGCTTTTCGACGAAATCGAGAAGGCCAATCCCGACGTCTTCAACATCCTGCTCCAAGTGCTCGACGACGGGCGCCTGACCGACAACAAAGGCCGATTCATCAACTTCAAGAACACCATCATTATCATGACCTCCAACGAGGGCTCCCCCATCATACGCCAGAATTTCGCGGAAATGAAGGAGGGACAACTCCAGGAGACCATTGACAAGACGAAGCAAGACGTGATGGACCTTCTGAAGATGAAGATCCGCCCGGAATTCCTCAACCGTATCGACGAAATCGTGATGTTCACCCCTCTCAACAAGAACGAGATTCAGGAAATCGTAGATCTTCAGGTGAAGGGAGTGCAGAAGATGCTTGCCTCCAACGGAGTGAAACTCGAAGTGACGAAACCGGCCCTGGAGCTTCTCGCAGAGGATGGCTACGACCCGGAATTCGGAGCACGCCCCGTGAAGCGTACGATCCAACGGATGGTGCTCAACCAGCTTTCCAAGGACATACTTGCCCAGAAAGTGGACCGCGAGCACCCCATCATCATCGACCGCGACAGCGACGAACTCATTTTCAAGAATTGAGTCCTCAAGCATAAAAAAACGACTAAAAAAGACCCGTTCTCAAAAGGGACGGGCCTTTTTTAGCGTTTTTTTACAATATCGAGGCAATAAAGATGTTTTACAACACGTTTTTACAACATATTCGCCCTTCGTGGCGCAATCTCTATTCAGCCAGTCGCGGCCTTTATTCCGTGGGCCAAGAGGCTATTTCGTGACAACCCAAGGGAGCATAGAGACTCCCGACCCAAACGTGACAACCAAAGGGCAAGTTCCCTATTCGTGACAGCCCAAGGGATTATCAAGATTTTTGACTTGCAGGCTTGGCAACCTGCCATAATCCCTTGTTAAGTAATCTTCAAAAAAAATAACTTGGTAAAATTTATTTTTTTTACGATTACTAAGAGATCATTATTGTTCATCCATGAAAAGCGTCAGCAACTGATGCGGATGAACTATTGTGTAACGAAAACAAGTAGTTGTGAATTCTAAAAACTTATTTTTTTCATTAGTAGTCGCCGCGTTCCTCTCCTCATCCATTCCCACAGGGAGCCACAAGCTCGAAATCGGACATGAAGCTCCCTCCCTCACCCTCTCGTCCTCCTCATCCCAATCTCTCAATTTCCTTAAGGGGAAAAGGGTCGTAGTCAACTTCTGGTCGGCCTCCGATGCCGCCTCCCGTCTTGCCAACTTAAGGATGTCGCAGCTCGCATCCGCCTCATCTTCAGATGCCACCGCCTACGTCAGCATCTGCATTGACAAAGACCCCTCGCTCGCAAACGAGATAATGAAAGTGGACCATATCTCCGACAAGGTCATTTCGCTCGGCTCAGCCGACATTGCCCCGGAAGTCATATCCGATTATCAGACGGCCAAAGGTTGCCGCTCTTTCGCGATTGATACGTATGGCAATCTTGAGGCAATCGCCGCAGCCTCGGAAATCTCAAAAATACTTTCGTAATATGACGCATAATCGCCGCCGATGGCCAAAGCCATCGGCGGCGATTATGCGTATCTGTCATGCAAATATTCGCGGTCAGTGGAGATGGATCGGCGCGGCATTGCGATGCGACGTGAGACTCGCATAGGAGGTCACGACTATGAATGATATTCCGGCCGTCAGCATGAAGCCAAGCAGGAAACCATAGCTTGCGGAACATTCCGTGGAGATGAATATCGACATGAGGGGAGCCCCGACCGTGCCGGTCATGACTCCTGCCATCCCTATGAGGGCAAACGTGCCCTCCGGCAGTCCGGCATCGAAGATAAGGTTCATCAACGTGGCGAACAGGTAGCCGGCAAGGCTGCCCGCGAAGAGCGTCGGGGCAAATTCACCCGCCACGCCTCCGCCGTTGTTGGTGGCTGCCACGGCCATCCCTTTTACCAGAAGTATGGCTGCGAATATCCCGATAGTCCAACATTTCTTTCCCATCTCCGGATAGAACGGACTATAGAGGAACAAAGCGTTGTCGATATCATTGATCATCTGCTTCATGACGGAGTAACCCTCGCCAAACAACGCGGGGAGAAAGAATATCACGACCGACAGTCCCAGTCCGGAAACTATGCATTTTATCCAGACGTTGCTTATTTCATTCACCTTTTTGGCCATGAAATTGCGGGAATGGTTGTAGTAGATGGAATATATTCCGCAAAAGACTCCCAAGAGTCCGTACCAAAGCAGATGGTGGGCCTCGAAAGGAACCAGCGCCGTGAAGTTGACGTCCCATGTGAAGTCGTTGATCATGTATGAGGTGGCAAAAGAACAAAGACACGACACGATCAGGCACATGACGGCAAGCGTATTCATCGGCATTTTCAGGACTTCGAGCGTGAACAGGGCACCGCCGATCGGAGCCTTGAAGATGCCGGCGATGCCAGCCCCCGCACCACATCCCACCAAGATACGCACGGCATCGGGCGTAAGCCCAAACCATCTGCCGATGCAGCTTCCTATCGCGCCTCCCGAATATGCCCCGGGGCCTTCGGCGCCGGCTGATCCTCCGAACCCCACCGTGAGCCAGCAGCCGATCATGGGGTTCCACATCAGGCTTTTCTTGAAGAAATAGTCGTTGTCGGCGAGTCGCTGCTTGAGCCGCATCGTGCCGTAAGCGAGGTTTTGCTTTACGAGTCGTTGAAATGCCAGGGCCAGCAGCGTTCCGACCACCGGGTAAATCAGCAGGTGCCAGTTCAGGCTGTGAGGGTTTAAGGGGATGGTCAGCAGGTCGTAGGTCCAGTTGATCATTCTTTTCAGCATAGATGTGGCGATACCTGCAAGGATACCAACAATCACGGCGCCGACGGCTACTTTCCCGCCGTCGGGAAGGAAAGACACTGAGTCGGCGGCCACGCGTTCGAGCCGTGAGGATACGCGCCGATGTGTGGGTTTAGTTTTCGATATGTTGTTTTGTGGACTGTTCATCTGTAAAGAGGATTGGTGGAATCGACGGGGCAGGATTGCCCCGTCGATATACTAACACATTCAGCGCATATTTTGCTCATTCAGGTTTTATGGAAGTTGCGAAAGTCAGCGCGGTTTCGTGGTTATTCCCATGTTTCGTGGTTATTCTCGTGGTTTGCGTGGTTTGAAAGACTGGTTTGAAGGACATGAAAAAAGTCGGAACGAAACACTTCGGACCGACTTCTTCGTGGCAATGGACGACTTCACAGCCTACATTACCCCTTCGTTTAACTCTAAACGATTTACTTACTACTTAATGTACACATTTGAAAATTATATCTTTATGGAGGCAAATGCCGCAATCGGCATTCCCCTCTCTATCATTGTCTCTTTCACTACTCCACACATCGGACGAAGCAGGCATCGTTGCCAGAATCAACGTTACTTCCGGAAATAGCATTAACATCAAACGTAAAATAATTGATGTCAAGACCATATCCATCGCCCTCCGTATCATTCATAACCCCATTCCATGGCAAATACTTCTTATCCTCGACAATGTTGCGAGCATAATAGATAGCTCCCGGTCGTCTGTATAGATAGACAAAAAGAGGTGCTATTTGCGTAAAGTTTTTATATGTATTTACCTCCCCTGAATGATTCCAATTCCACTTATAAAGATTGGTAGGCATACATCTGGAACAAGAATATCTCAATATTCCCTTCCCATTATTATTTTGTCCATAAGCAGTATTCTGATCATAATCCTCTTTTGCATTCTTTCTATGTCCATAACCTGATCTTCCTATTGGGAAAAACATATTCCTTCCATTAAAGGAATCTCCATTTTCGAGTTTTCCGTCCCAATAATATATAAACAGACCTCTCATGCCCTTAGCATTATTTCCGCCTCTTTTCCAGCCATAAGCCATATCTACGGTAGTTTGAGTTTCAGTTGCACCATCAGCATATAAAACTCCATAACCAAACTTAACATTATTAGTTCTGTAAAGTTGTTCAAAGTCATTAATAGTTGCTGCATTTTTTATTTTCTTCGTGGAAGTGGAGAACCCGTCTTTATTCGGTTTAATATCTGACCAATTTTTAGATGTCCCTCCAGCTATCTCCAGCTTACCCGGAGGAGTAAAGTCTTCCATTCCAAGTTCATAATATACTTCATTTCCACCTATCTTATAAGCGTTGTTACTGGCATCAATTGGGTCAGTATAATTGCCAAATTTAAATAATGAGCCTTCGTCACGAGGATCATTAGCTTCTACATCTTCGGATATCATATTAAATGCTGACCAAACCGCAGATGTAGCATCTCCTTCGGCTGATCCAACTGTCTGACGCGCTGTCGGAGAAATTGCTTGAGGAGCATAACCCCGCCTAACAAATATAAGATGCACACAGGAATGATTATGATACGTAATTCGGATAACTGCATTCTTATTCCCTTTCCCAAGTCTATTAAACTTTATTTGGAAATCTATATTAGTATTGGTTGATCCGCTTACCTGTTGTTTCCCATCAAGAGTTATAAAATTTTTATCTCCAATAATCTGCGCAGCCCACGGACCACGAGAAATAATAGGTTTGAAAACTCCATCAGAAGCATCGCTCGTAAGATGCATTAAAACTACATGAAAAGGTTGATTATTTCCTTCAGAACGATAAACTCCTTTCGGATTTACGACTCTGCGCACTTGCACTACGTTTACCTGATCATATCTTGTTTCCTCTTTCTTAGTATCTTTATTTCTAATTGTGGCAGTAAGCTTTATTCGACCAATGCGTTGATATCCGACAAATGGATTATTACCCGTATACCCCGTTTGCTTTACCATAATCTTTGCCCTTGTGAAAAGTGGAATCTTGAACGAATAATTCTCACCATCTTGCATATATGAAAAGTTTTCACGATCATTATTGGAATCATCTATAATACTTCCATTCTCCATGAAAACACGGGTAGACAGATTAATTTTATTTTTTGCATTTCCTTTTCCAAGATAATAATCACTATTAATCGTAGCCAAAGCAAGCTCATTATAAGAGCCGAGCTTATTCCAGGTATCACCTTTCGCGTCCATATCCGTGATAACACCATTATTATTTATCGACCGAAAAGATAAGAATCCATTTCCATTATCTTTATTTGCGCTATGCTCATAGGGATTATCACCAGCATGGCCTTGATCGCCAATAGGAGTTATGGGGGTAATATCTACACTTGTATCATTAAGCTTTTCCTCTGCAACCTGTGTTGGGAACCATGGATTCGTAACAATATCTGCCTTCAGACCAATTAATTCGTAGCCTTTTGGAGGAGTATACTTGAAAGGGAAATCTGTTTCATGATCATATAAATAGGATATGTACCATGGATTTGGGAAATCAAATCCCTCCACTTCATCATAGTCTATGTGCCAATGGTATTCATTGGCATTGCCTCTGAATTTGAGGGTCAGCTTGTAATGGTAGTTTCTTTCCGCATCAAAATTAGTAGTGACATTCTTACCAATCATGAAACGGTATTTGATATCATAGTCAGCAATGTTGCCATCAGCATCGGAATGATAGTGAGCAGTCACTTCTATATACGTACCATAGGGTTTGCCATCCTTTTTATTGTCGTTGGCAACGCCGGAACTACTCATATCAGGCACTGGTGTGCGGTTCTCTCCCTCGCCTTGCATATTCTCATAGAAATACAAGGCTGGAGCATCCTGGGTATGGAAATCTTTCTTCTCCTCTCCATCCATTATATACGGAGTTCCTTTGGTGATGCAAGGCCAACCGCTATAGTCCTTATCAGTCGCCAAATCTGCCGATTGTTTTATTCTGTAATCAATCCAATGTCCGCTTACCTCACGATTCGTCAAACTTTTTTCATCTGTCACCGTATTGTTGTAAATCACTTTGGAAGATTCCACGCCCTCTTCTCCGAAGCCGAGTGTACATTCATTGGGAATATCGTAAATCCTCGCGTCCTTGATGTAAATATATATACCCTCACGCAAACCTCTGCCATCAAAATCAATCGTGATCTTGGAGGCGCAACGACGAAGCCAGGCACGAAGCTTAATGCCGGGACGGTTGATAGAGACAGTAGGGAAACTGGAAGTTGCTTTTGGCGCGGAGGCCTCAGGATCAGTGAAATATCCAAGCATCTCACGGTTGTTTCTATAGTTGTCGCCCGACCACTGCACCTTAATCTTTCTGAGGCCGTCGAGAGTCTTACATTCATCTGCAAATTCGCCCTTAAGTCTGCTTAAGGTTGTGGTAGTCGTGCCATTAACAGTGTTGCCAAGATTTGCAACACCCACGATATAATAGCGTCCGAACGGCAAGCGTAGAGATATGTTTTTTAGCGACTTAGTGTCAGGCTCTGCAGTAGTGCCATTGCTGGCATCCCCGTTCACTCTATCCTCGTTTTTGACATCTTCAGGATTAAACTTAATCTCATGCATACCATCCTCCCCATCAAGGAGATTCCCCTCCTCATCATAAACCAGAACAACAAGGTCTGTCAGTTCGTTGAAGCCGCGTCCGGGAGGGGTCTGGGAAGCACGGGTCAGATTTCCCTCTGAGAATGGAGAGAAAGCCGCCTCAAGTGAGACAACAGTCTCGCCGTCGCGCAAATCTTCGGCCGAAAAGCCAAGCCCATCGTCCTGACAGCTGCAAAACATTGCAGCCATCATCCCGGCAGCCATTATATTTAGAAAAAACAGCAGTCTATTCTTTTTCATAATTATATGTTGTTTTTGTCTGCTTTCGAGCAGTCAAACAGATTCTTTATATTCAATTAGATTCCTCACCTTGCTCAGCAACCTTTATAACCGGCTCTGTGACTGTATTGGTTTCCTCAGTCAAATCGCCGTTTGTATCTACCTTGCGAAATGTGGTAGTGACTTCCGAACCATCCTCACTTACCTTTTCATTTAGGATAATCCAACACTCTTTAGATTCCTCATCCCAGGATTCAACGAACCTTCTTTTATCATCATCATTATTCGGATCTTTGTATACTAATCTTCCGTGGGTGTCGAGTACAATCGTATAATGATTGCCGAAATGATGTATTCTTCTTTCTCCATCCTTGTCCTTTTTATATCGAGTTTCATTCAAGCCCAAGAAGTGGATCACCCAACGGCTACTGCACTCCTCTGAATTGTCGTCTCGTTGGGCAAAGTTGGTCATAACACGACATCCTTCTCTATCCTTCAGCCAAATTTCGGCATTTTTCATAAGACCATCGGGGCCAAGTACTATGGCATAATAATCTCCTTCCAACTGTGGTTCGATTTTGTTGTTATTTGCATCTTTTGGCCAATCCTTTCCGTGGTTATACATATAATCGGTGAAATACTTTGGGAGATTGCCTTCGGCATCGGGCATGACTTTGAGGTCGCCGCGCTCATCGCGCATGAGGCCGAAGTCCATCAGGAGTTTTTGCTCGGCGAAGGGCTGGATGTCTACTTGGCAGGAGAGCGTGGTGGTCATGCCGGCGACGGTGAAGCGATAGATGTTGTTGCGCTCGATGTTGAAGCGGCCTGCGGTGAATGAGCCGTCGGGGTTTCTTGTGGCTTGAGCGTTGGTGTTGTTGTTGGCTTCGCTGCCGTCGGGGGCAAAGTATATAAGGTTTGTCTTTTTACCCTCTTCCAACGCATTCCATACGGTGTCGGTGACATTCGCGGGTTTGGCAAGCTTCACTTTGATGGTGGTGAAGCCATCTTTGTCAAGACCGTCACCAATGTTCCTGTATTCCGGTACGTAAGCCACCCACTTTTCCGGCGTGATCTTGCCGTCGGCTTCGCTGCGGGCGTTGACCTTCTTGAATGCGAGAGTCTGCGGGTCAGCATCATTTGCATTTCCGCTGCCCGTCAGATGCACTCCACGGAAGAAGTCGGTGCTCCAATTATAATCATGAAAGTAGTCGGTGTAGTCGAACTTCCAAGTTTCGGCAGGGGAATATGGGGCGCAATGACCTTCGGAGTTGACGGCAGTCATTTCAACCGATTCGAAAGAGGCGAAGGGATTTTCGAGGATAACCTCTACCTTTGCCATGGCGCGAATGACAGGGAGAGCCAATTCAGCTGTCTGAAGATTGACGAATACATCCTTCGTCAGCCTGCCATCATTGTCGATATACTCCTTCACCCCCTCCATATTCGCGATATCGTAGGCGCGGACACCATAGAACGGGATAAGCCTGTCCGGGCCAAGCCAGTCTTCCCCTTCTGCCGGAGCCGAGAGATGGCTGAACTTAGCGTTGGGATTGGCGGGAGTATTGGATGCTTTAGGAGTTGTGGTGAGGGACTCGATAGTAGTTTCGCCTTTCACCAGACTGAAAGTTCCCTCTGTTGCTGTCTCTGTCTCCTCGGGGTATTTTCCCCAGTTGGCAAGCACTACGAGCTTGAAGTTGGTGCCGACATCTGGAGGAATCTTCCCCACAAAGTCATAGAAATAGGTGTCTACATTATTGATTTTGTCGGGGTCGGGGTTCATTTCCGGCTTTATATAGGGGTCGAACGTGGCGACATACTGGTTGTCGTTGTTGAAGAAATATATGCGGTAGTCGTCCCCGGCAATGTCGAGGTGATTCTCGTAACCCTGCCCCGGCTCGAAATCTCCCTCCGGTGCGTCGCCGGCTCGGGTGGAACCCGACAGACCGATGGAGATGGCAAGCGTAGGCTGGCCTGCCCCGACCCCGGAGGGGTCGGGAAGGCTCTCCGACGAACATGCCGCCATGGCGCACCCTAAAGCAAGGAGCGGAAGACGGGTTGATATTTTATAGACGAAATTCATCGTTCAAGAAGATTTGATTCAAAAGTAAATATCTTTTCGTAAATTCAAGAAGCATCGTGCATCCTGAATCATGCATCGTGCATCGTGCATCCTGAATCGTGCATCCTGAATCGTGCATCCTGCTAATTAAGATCCGTGGGGTTGAGCACTACCCTCCAGGAGTTGATTATGACCGTAGTGGCGAGCCAGTGGCTGTTTTCGTCGAGAAAGAAAGTCATGTTGTATTCATCCTGACGATCGAGATATTCCTGGTCGCTCATGGCGCGGTTGTAGTTGCCTTTGACGAGCAGGGCATAGTCGATAATCGGGATTCGAGCCACTAATTCACCATCCTCCGCCCTGCAGATTACGAGCACGGGCTTCGCCGTAGCCGACCAGTCGCGCTGCACGAGACGGCTAACGGTCAGTTCGGCCACCGCCACCTTCACCTCCGAGATGGCCTTCGACGACCCAGCCTTCCCTGTGTCTACCCCGGCCGAGCCGGAATATTTGCTCCAGGCATGATACGTCATCTTCTCGTCGTCGCGCAGGCTGTTGTCGTGGTTCATCCAGCCGTTGTTGTCTTCGATCTTAAACGTGAAATCGTCGGCCTCGATATCCTTCCCGGAAAGGTGCTGAAGCACGATGCGGAAGACGTTGGTGTCTTTCGTAAGGGGCATCGTATAGTAGAAATCCCCGCCGTCGATGCTTTCTGGCAGCTCCACGTCGAGCTTCCCATGGAAGAGGGCATGCAGGTCGTCGGTGGAGACGGCCCCGTCCTCGGGATGCGCGGAGCGGTTGAGACGGCAATGCAAAACCTCCGGAGTCTCCCCCTCCCCTATCTCGGGAACGGTGAACGACTCGCCGTTATCAAGACCGCACCAAGCCATCAGCCTGTACTTGCCCGGGTCGAGGGGAAGCTCAATGTCGAAGCCCTCCTCGGCGAGCCTTGCGCCACTCTCGGCCGTTTGCCATACGAGTTTACCCTCCGGAGAGAAGGCATAAAGTTTGATGGACTTCACCTCATGGGCGAACGCGTCGGCGAATTTCATGTTCATGTCGTAGCGGAAGCGGAGATGGTAGGTCACTTCGCAATCGCCTTCATAATCATATATCGCGCTGTCGCACGAAGAGAGCCCCAGCATCGCGGCCATGAGCGTCACGACCGAAGCGGCGGCAGCCTTAAGACGGAAGATATTTGCAGATAATTTCATGTTAGAAAATTATAATGTGCGGCTAAGCCGCGGGATGTTTACGAATTAAGAGGAATCCATTGCGGGATTCAGAGGAGGGATAATTGAGAGGAGAAGTTAGTTGGATCCGGCGCAGCCGGGGATGGATACAGAAGGACAAAAGGTCATAAAATCATATTTTTTGTTATTTTTGATTTTATGTCTATATGTATCCTTCGGGGAGGACTCAGCGCGGGTTCAAACCGAACCACGTTTTTGTTTTCTTTATTCTTCCACGTAAGCGGATTGGGAACCGGCGGAGCTTGACGGAGCAAGCTCCGCCGGCGTTATCGCTATCCGGAATCAGCCCAAAGCCGACCCGAAGAAAATTTACTTACTCCAATCAAGGCCAACTTTATTGGCTACAACTCTCCAAGAGAGTATGTTGATACGTGCGCCAAGATAGAATGCATCAGGAGTCGGTTTCTGTGGGATAATTTCAATCTCCTCATCAGGGATAAGCACGGGAGTACCAAGACCGAAGATAGTGTTGAGTTCCACCTCATAAATATGGTTACGAACCACGCCATATCCGCCTTTGGTTTTGTTAGCATCTGCATCGGGATTGACATTAAGATGCTTAAGATCAAGATAGTAGTATGTCTTACCATCTCTCCAAGCTTTGGCACCAGGCATAGTTGACAAAATACCATTAACAACATCATTAGCGGTCAAATCTTTACCGCCAACAGTCTTGCCAACGATCTCATTATGATTTGCATCAAAAAATTTATGTTCGTAACCGTCAGGGAACGAAAATTCCTTCGCCAATTGAATATAACTTAGATATCGTTTACTGTTTTCTGATTCCTTATCAGCCTTAGGTTTTCCATCCGCGCCAATTGCATTTTCGGCCGGCACCATATGTACCATATCTAACTTAATAGTCTCATACTTATACTTAGTCGTAGTGACTTGGGTTCCGTCCTCTTTAGTAATTGTTTCTTGCCCATCTTCTTTGCGAATCCAAATCTGCTTATTGACCGCGTTAAGCATGGCCGTTACAGCGTCTTGCTCGGTATATTTCTGTCCGCCCCACTCTACCAAATCAATTTTGTTACCATTTTCATCAACGAGTTCGGCATTGATATAAACCTGAGTTCTTGACGTTGTAGTTGCAAATGGATCATAGTCGGATTTAAGCTTTAAACCATCCGCAGAATTATCACCTGCATTCTCTTGAGTGTAACGGAAGTCGCCATCGTACACTATCGTCGTTGTTACACCATTTTCAGTCTTACTCAATTTAGTACCGATTTTAGCACTCGCTGCCGTGTGCTTAGCATGTTTTATCTCAGCAGTGCTTGGATTCAAAGCCCAGTAAGACCTATAATTGGATGCACCATTCCACCATTCGCCAAGAGCAGTGTTCCAATTTGAAAGAGCATTCTTACCTCCAATGTTCTTGAAAAGATATGATTTGTCGGTAAATGACTGCATACCCCATCCAATCAGTTTAGCATAAATCTTTTTGCCGTCAGAAGTGGTATACTGAGTTTTTGTGCCACTATCCTTCAAAGCGACAAGTATTGTCTTTCCATCAGAAAGTGTCTTTTGATCTACATCAGAATTCCAGCTGGCTGTCACACGGACCTTGGCAAGCACACGCTCTACATACATCTCAACAGGATCATCAAGAGCCGCTTTTTCATCCGTTTTCAGTTTCGTAGGATTGATATATACCTCACAACCAGAGAACTCGTCAGCTGTGCCAAAAACAGAACTTGTCATAAGCATAGGGGAAAGCGTAGGCTTTATCTTCTTTTCATTCGGGTCATAGCTATAATTGTCATTATACCCATTTGCATAATCCTCTACGATACTTTGCAGCTCGTTGAGCGACTTTGAGTCACTACCCAAGGTTGCACGATTAGAATTTACAACCGCCACCATTGATTTCAAATCTTTGAAACTTACATCGGTGCCCTGAAGTACTATCACTGCCTTAAGTTTCTTCTCCACGTTAGGCATACCGTTCTCAGTTTCTGTTTCGATTGTATTAGCATCAAAGAAATTCTTTTCATCCGCAGTCATGGGGAAAGCTGATCCATCTGCCTTAAAAAAGTAGAAACGTATGTTTTTGACATCGTTTTCATCCCCAAGGCCCTCCTCATACAGATTGCCTGATTGATCACCGGCTGCACGTGTACCAGGATTGGTGTTACGAATCGAGATTGACATGAACCGCGAATCTTTATCGCTCAGTCCTCCCGAAGGTTTTTGATCGGGAATGACCTCCTCGGAGGAGCAGGCTGTCAGCGCGAGGACGCCCAACATTCCCATTAGAAATTTTTTCATTCTCATTGCTATTTGTTGTTTGGTTGTATTTTAGTTCGTTAGTTTTTTAGTCGTTAGTCGTTAGTATTTTATAGATTGAGCACTGACGAAAGCGGCAATTCTTGCCGCGCACTCAACTGCCCTCCGGCGCGAACGCTCCCACTTATGGGAGCGTCAGCTTTGTGATTTTTTCCTTTTTGTGGCTTCGGATTTTGGCAATCTCGTTGAGGGTGGACTTGGAGGCAGGGATGGAGGATGCCTCTTTCATGAGCTGCTCGGCCTTGTCGTATTCTTCTTTCAGGAATGCGAGGGCGCCACGGGCGTAGATTGCCTCCTGCGAATCCCCTGCACGGTCGAGATAACGCTCCGCGCTGACGAAGTCCTTGCGCTGAAGGGCAGCGTTGGCGGCGTTGATATTGGCCACGGCATTGTCGGGGTACATCCGGACGGCTGTCTCATAGACGGCGTTAAACTCCTCGCTGCCCGGCTCGGCGGCATTGCCGAGGATATAGAATTCGCGAAGGGAAAGATGGCCCGGTTTCGTGCGCATCACCTCCCGAATCTTGTCGACGTCGTCAAAGCGTTTCACCTCATACGTGATCCGATAATCCGTGTGGCGAAGGGCCGGATAATACTCCTGAAGCATAAAACGATACTCCTTGGGATACGTCCTCTTGATCTTCGCCTCCTTCGCGTCCGGCTGCATGTCGGAATCTATCAGAGCGAGGATCGCCTCCTTATTGTCGATGTTGGAGGCGGCCACGAAGCGACGCAGACCGGCCCAGTCCTCCGGCTCGAAATCTGTAGTGATGATATTTCCGGGAAATTTGTAGAGCTGGCTGATATAGTTCTTCAGCGAGGCCGTGCGCCCGATTGCAAGGTCGCGGTTGTGGCTATAGGGACTCTCGGGAGAGGCGTAACCCTTCAGCCACACTCCGGTAATCGTGACGTCCTTATCGTTGTAGACGGTGTCGATCGTGGAGCGGATCTTCCCCAACTCGCGGACGTTGTTGCGATATTCAGGATAAATGACGGTCTTGTCTACAGGGAAGTCAACGAATGCCGAGCCTTCAAGCGATTCCACTTTAGGTCCCTGCTCCTGAGCCTGGAAATATACGATTTCCGGGATGGCGGGATCGATCGTGAAATACTCGGTCAGAGTGTCGGTGCGCTCCTCCAAAAGGCAATTTACGCAGCCATAGAGCGAGCGGCGCACGATCAGCCGGGAATTGTCCATCCAGGGTTTATAGGCCGCCGACGCATTGTAGGGCAACGAACCGGATCTTTCGGAATTGCGGAGCACGGTCTCCTCCTCGGCACCCAAAGGCCGGCTGCCGTTGCGCAGATACTGGATATAGCGGCCACGGCCGTAGACGCCCACTGAGGGGAGCTTCACGGTGTCGCCCCTCTCGGAGACGATGAGCGGGGTTATGATCTGTGCGCGAGAGCTTTCCACGTCGGTCGGAAGAAGGTCGAGATCCATGTCGACCACCATATAATCGCCATGACGGTCGAATGAGGCGCTACGCACGCCAACCGGCATGATACCCCGGGCCTCGGCCACGAGCGCGAGCAACGCAATGGCGGAAAGAGAGAATACAGTCTTTTTC
>VSPO01000029.1 GCA_009775375.1 Muribaculaceae bacterium
CCGATCGCCATTATCTCCAGACCGCGTTTGACACGTTGTGCCACCCCTGACCAGAAACGGCCTATGCCATATGTCAGTCTGCCTGCTTTTGAAATGAACGACGGATCGATTGCCACTGCCATGTCATCGGCAGGTCCAAAACAATCCTGCGCCATACCTATGTTGACTTTCATCCAGTCCACGGATGTCTTGAAATTGGAAGCAAAGGTCTTGGCTGTACGACCGCCATAGCGCGACAGCCGGGTAAAATTGACTTTGCCCGGAATCAACGCTACAGTGCGTATTGTTAAAATCAGCCAGTTGAGGAACCTTTTGCTCATCTTGGTTGTAGTATTTTCAAATACCGACTTACACCGAAAGGTGAAGTCTTTGAGAATCGTCAATACGTTCATATTGTCTAATGTTTTTATAATGAACGCTTTGGCGATTCATTTGTATTTTACATTTCGATATATTAACTTAAGTTTAAACTACTTCGGTAATTTTCACCGAATCATTGAAAGTTACAAAACTAATTTATCTAATGCAAGACAACATTATATGTTTTATAATGTTGTTTTATAACACTTTGAGATAATGTTTCGAGTTTTGTCAACGAAGACTGAGAATCCTTTGCAAAAGTTGCGAATAGATGCTTATGATTTGTATACTTAAATGGCCTTTTATGTCAATAAGATCTTGTTCCTTCATAAACCTAAGTATATATTGAATGGCTAAGATTACTTATGCGAAGGCTGACAAAATTGCAGTCTTCGCATGATTTTATCTCAAGGATTCTGTTTATTTTGTTGCTCTCTAAGTTGCTTCTCCCTAAGTTGATTTTTCGACTCCCGAAGATTCTTTTGTAGTCTCCACTTGACTTCCTTATCCCATTTCCCTGCCCAGGTGAGATATTTGGAAACAAATTCTATTGTTTCCGGATCTCCCGCATCATATCTTTCCTTTATATCGGCATATTTTGGAGAATATAAATATTTAGCCTTGCGCGCTTGCTTGTCTATGAATTTCTGATTCGCCCTTTCTCTTAGTATATCATCCATATAATCAATATCATTTGCTTTATACAGACCTGATCGTGAATGAAAGTCATAGGCAATGCATTCGGTATAAGGCAGTGCCTTATTGAGAGCCTCTTCTGTCCCCTCCGCTACAGCTTCTAAGAACTCCCTATTGTTTTTTTGGGGCACAAAGGCTAAGTTAATGTTCTTGTTGGTATCCCAACCATATTGACCCAACAACGCGGTCAATTCCCGTTCCATTACATCTATAGATGATTCTCCACCCTTCACATTCAGTTCAAAGACAACTCTTGGAGGGTTGGTCTCAGTTATAATACCTACGCATCTGGACTTCTTTCCCTTTGACGAGTAAACATCATACACAGGAATGCTATCCATTATAATGATCCCCTTCCCATCTTCCGACTCGGGGCCACCTCGCATTTCTGTTCTATAGATAAAACCTGCAGGTCTGTTAGGCAAGTCAGTCATCCTAAAATAATAAGACCAATCGTCTCTTATAACTTGAGCTTCCAAGGGGAATGCCATAAAAAAAAGAAATACTACAAGAATGTCTTTAATCGCGATTTTTTTCATGGATGTATTGTTAGAGTGTTTATGCTGCAAATTTACTGATTATTTATTAACGATGGCCCTAAAAAAGAATGTTTTACAACATCTTTTGGCATTCTTCTTTCATTCTGCCTCTGAAAAGATTGAGAATTCTTTGCAGAGTTTGCGAATGGATGCGTCTGATTTGCATGCCTCCAGCATCCTTTCGCTGTAGCAAAGTTCATGGTAAAGGATCTTGACAGCTGCAAGGCAATTAAGAAGACCGGTGCTCACTTTGAGTCCTATGCTTCCTTCCCCGCCGATACAGGAAAGGATATCGTGAAACACATAGTTGTCACGATAATCTTTGCGTAAGCATACACGTATATCTGCCCACTGCTCTGCAAATTCTCCCCCTGGAAAGTAATCGGAAATATTGATGAGTGATGCTTCCGGAGAATTGAACACCACTGTATATCTTATCTTGACTGTGGGATAGCCGATTTCCCTCAAAAAGAATTCAAGCAACTTCCCTATCACACGAAGACGGAATACAGGACTCACATAATGTGTTGATTCCGTAAAATAAAGTGGATACTCTTCGCCTTTCGCACCTTGGAATGATTCCTCATCGATAAGCACGGAGTCTTTTATTTTGTCGATTATCACAATCCCGATTGCTCCGTCTGATTCGCGGATTACGTGGATTTGGTCACGATAGCTAAGCGCTGCTATTTTACGGCTACATGAGTTGCTGAATATCAACGGATGTTCAAAGGAATCAAAATCATCTTCGGTATATATCGGAGTATATACCACCTTGTCGCTGAATATCTTTCTCCATCCTTTATCAAGGTCTTCCTTCATTAGGTTGGCAAGCAACGATTCTCCAACCGAGAAATCCTTATCAAGCTGTATGCCAAGCTTCGCCGCACATTCATAGGCATGCTTTGGCAACCTCATGTCGAATGTCATGGCAATAAGACATCCGATATAATGTTTGTCTTGTGATTCAGCAACTTTGTAGGCCTCGATAAGGAAGTCGAATACGGCTTGCACTCCTGATTCAGCTATCCATTTTCGCATAAGGTGGATAGCATCGGATTGATTACGATAAGAGAGGTATTTCTTCGGCATGACATTCATATTAGTTTATTATTTGATGTACAGATATTTAAGTTCAGTGAACCATCATGATACGCTACATCAAGACAATCCGAATCCTATACACTTTCGATTCGACTCATTAAGAGGAGATATTGCATAAATATCCGGAATGTCGTTTGCGACAATGGTGGAAAGCAGGTCCGAATCAGGAGCAATATTGGCAATACGGTCAAGACGCATACAAAGATTGGGGATAACATGGTTTTCAATAAGAGTAACCACAAACCTGGCATTTCCAAAGTTCTTATTACGACTTGCACTTTTAATAAGCTCGCGCAACTTCGTTTCAGCTTCAGGAGCAATGATGAAATCATATCTCCTTATGTTGCTGTGGGCGATATTCATCAATTCGTCAAGAGAGAAATCATTTAATCCAAGCACGACAGGGAACCGGCTTGCAAGTCCTGAGTTTGCACGCAAGAAACGTCCCATCTCATCCGGATAACCTGCGCCAATGACAATAAGACCGGAATTCGGGTCTGACAGCACCGGCATTAGGGTGTCGATCACATTGTGGCCGAAATCATTCTTGCCGTTGTTGACGCCGCCGTCGTCTGCCAACGAATATATTTCATCAATAAAGAGAATACCACCTTTGGCTTCTTCGATTTTATCAGAAACCCGTTTTTCAGAGTGTCCTATATATTCTCCTACAAGCGTTGCCCGCGATACTTCTACGAATTGACCTGTGGAGAGGATTCCGGCTTCTTGGTATATTTGTCCGATAAGACGCGCGCAGGTAGTTTTCCCGGTACCCGGATTTCCAATCAAAAGCATATTTAAAAGACGTTTGGGCGTTCTCTTCCCTGATTTTTCCCGGAGCGTCATAATGCGGTGGAAAGAGAGCTGGCGATTGATCTCACACTTGACTTCGTCAAGCCCTGTCATCGACATCAGTTCCTCAAACGGAGAAAAGCCTTCTTTCTCGGAAATATCATCCCCTTGCGACGCATTAGGATGCGTCGCATCATAAATGTTTCCAAGAAGACAGCCACTGTCTTGCCACATAGCCATCAGCTCTTCTACGGATGGGAAATCGTTGATATTCATCTCTTATCTTTTGTCAGATTCTGATCGTGAGTGTTTTCACGCTGCAAAGATAATATCCTCGAATGCAATTTTGTTTCAAACATCTGCAAATCCGATATTTCACTTGTATTTGTCAATAGCAGCAAGGTGTATTTCCTTGATTTGCTGTCGTAGGGACAATGGGGCAAGCACCTCAGCCTGACTCCCGAACGAAAGTATTTGCGTGATGAGCTCGTTGTTGATTCTAACGCTGATTTCTATCGTGTTATCTCCCTTGTTTTTCTGGGAATGATGGAGAGGTTTAGATTCCACGTATGGCCATCGATCTGTATCAAACCGAATCAGCACTTTCTCTACGGGTTCTTCGGGATTGCCTAAGGATACTCCAACTATGTCGTCGAAGTATTCTTCAAAGTCAATCTCGTCATTAGGGATATAAGGGATTTTCGTAGGCGCTATTGTCAGGATTCTGTCGATGGCAAGATTGGATATTTGCCCCGATTCGTTCAGTCCGAACAAAAACCAACGGTTGTTGTATTGTTTCAAATAATAGGGATGTATAATCCAGAGAAAAAATTTTCCCGAAAAAGTGCAATACTCGATTTTAAGTGTGGTTTTCGATTTAATGGCATGAAAAAGAGTGGGCAGATGCTCGTCAATTCCTCTTAGATAATCATTGCTGTCGAAGCCCATTATCGGAGACTGCGACGTTTCAGAATTGGTATAGACCAATTCCTCAAGGCGTGGCATCACCTCGTTGAGCCAGTCAAGCTGTGGCATGCCTTTGAATCGACCCAGCGTTGATACGACATCTTTGACAACTTCAAGTTCAGCCTCTGTCAATGGCTTTCTACGTATTGAGGCATGAGGATCGGCATAACGATAGCATTTGGTCTTGCCGTCTTCCGCATATAAGTTGACAAACTCCATCCCCCAGCCCTCTTGACTTCCGATGAAATCTATATCGTCATAAATGGTGCGTTTACACACACGGTGGCCTGCATTTTTAAGCACCTCTTCGAGATCGGCGATGGTATATAGCTTGACGCGGCTTCGGAAGCAGCGGTCGAGAATCATATGGCGTATTAGTGGGTTCTTTGTGACTGGCATGACGATAGGGATTGGAGCTTTATGAGCTAATGACTGCAAATTTAGGCATTTATTATGAATTTTCCCAACGATGACGAAAGATTTTTCTTTCTGCAAACGTGGCAATATGCGGCATCTCAAAAAATTTTTTGCGGTTTTCCTCAAAATAACAATCATCTGCATCGGGAAGGCAGTAATTTTGCATCGTGAAAGGCGGGAAGCCCACTCCCTTTGCCATCGTCCACAAGGCGAATGGAGAGCCCACCTCCCTCACTTCCGCTCAGAGCTTGGCACGACCGGACTCGCCCCCTGCGATTGCCGTCTGCGCCAAAATTATACGGAACTGACTGTCTCGGCCGTCAACCCACGTGTTAAAACTGATTTTGTGCAAGGTTATTTCAGATTTTTTTCTTAATTTTGCACTTTCTAACCACACAAGCCACAAACGGCAAGGCTACCTCACGGATTCCGAAATGATTTGGCACAAACCGGACATATCAACAGGCAGACGAAAGTCTGGATTCTATCAAGCCACGGCAAGCAAGCTTACCCGAAAGACGGGAGCCGGCATGTGTGTCTGTGCGGAAACTATGCGCCGACTTATGTCGGGCAGCATTTGGCAGGTAAAAATTAGTAATGAAATAATTCGAGTGGACGCATTGAGACCCTTTGCGCCCATTCTTTTTTAATCTTGTTGAAAAGAAGATGAAGATAGGTGTAGTAATGGGCTCCACCAGCGATTGGGGAGTCATGAAAGCCGCTACTGAGACACTCGCTCAGTTTGGCGTAGAGTCTGAAACCAAAGTCCTTAGCGCCCACCGCACTCCGGCGGAGCTTGAGGCCTGGGTCGGCGGATTGCGCGACAGGGGATTCGCCGCCGTAATCGCCGCCGCAGGTGGCGCCGCGCATCTCGCCGGCGTGGTCGCAGCGTTCACGACGCTCCCCGTCATCGGCGTGCCGATCAAAGCCCGCGCCCTGGAGGGAATCGATTCATTACTGTCGATGGTGCAGATGCCATCCGGCATTCCTGTGGCTGTCGTGGCTATCGACGGGGCGAAAAACGCCGCGCTCCTCGCAGTGGAAATCCTCGCCGTCACCGACCCGTCGCTCAAAGAGAAAATGGACGCATTCCGCAAGCAGCAAGCCGACAAGGTGCTTGCCTCCACCCTCGACTGACCTCCGGCTTCTAACCCGAAGATTGCCGCCTGATGGCATTACCCCAGCCGCGGCCAAGGGACGTGGCCTCCCCAACCCTCAACCAACAATCCAACACTCGAAATCAATATGAAACCATATAGAATTTTTGTAGAGAAACGCCCGCAATACCGCAGCGAGGCCGAAAGCCTCCGCAACGAGCTCAACTCAAATCTCGGCCTCAACATAGCCGACTTGAGATTTCTCTGCGTCTACGATCTTTTCGGGTTCTCCGACGAACTTGTAGCAGACAGCAGCTACAAAGTGTTTGCAGAACCTGCCACCGACAAAGTCTCTGCCGACGTGGATTTCCAGAGCCGCCCCTTTCTGGCCATTGAATCCCTCCCGGGTCAGTTCGACCAACGTGCCGCAGCCGCCGAGGAATGCGTCAAGCTAATCCAGCCTGACGCCGACATCCAGATCCGAAGCGCTAAACTGATGATCTTCGATTCCTCCGTAGGCGAAGAGGAGATGAAGAAGATCGCCCATTATTGCATCAATGCCGTGGAATCGCGCCAGAAAGACCTTTCCATCCTCGCTGCCTCGGAACGCGCCGCCGCCAAACCCGTGCCCGTGCTTGAAGGATTCCGCGAAATAACGGCAGAAAGCGCCCTGGCTTTCTGCAAGGAGAAGGGGCTCGCAATGAACGGCGACGACCTGATGGAGGTGGTGAAATATTTCTCTGCCGAAGGCCGCGACCCCAACGAGACTGAGCTCCGCATTCTCGACACCTACTGGAGCGACCACTGCCGCCACACCACTTTCACGACCGAACTGACCGACATCAAAGTCGACGATTCCTTCGCCACGGCCGACCTGGAGGAGAGCCTCCGTCAATGGCATGAGATCCGCAAGGAACTTGGCCGCGAAAACAAGCCTCTCTGCCTCATGGACCTCGCTACGATCGGAGCACGCTATCTCAAGAAAAAAGGGCTGCTCGAAGACCTTGAGCAAAGCGAAGAGAACAATGCCTGCAGCATCTACGTAGACGTGGACGTTGACGGCACCATCGAGAAATGGCTCCTGCAATTCAAAAACGAGACGCACAACCACCCGACTGAGATCGAGCCTTTCGGCGGGGCATCCACCTGTCTCGGAGGAGCTATCCGCGATCCGTTGAGCGGACGTAGCTACGTCTATCAGGCCATGCGCGTGACCGGAGCAGGCGACATCTATCAGCCCGTCTCTGCCACTCTTGAAGGGAAACTTCCCCAACGCGTCATCTCCCTTCGCGCCTGCGCAGGCTATTCATCCTATGGCAACCAGATTGGATTGGCCACGACCCACGTGCGCGAAATCTACCATCCCGACTACGTGGCAAAACGCCTTGAGGTCGGAGCCGTGGTCGGAGCCGTGAAAGCTTCCGACGTGCGTCGCGAAAGCCCGACCCCGGGCGACGTGGTCCTGATGTTCGGCGGAAGAACCGGACGCGACGGCATCGGAGGAGCCACCGGCTCCTCGAAAGAGCACACCACGTCTTCACTTGAGGAGTGCGGCTCTGAAGTACAGAAAGGCAATGCCCCGGAAGAGAGGAAGATAGCCCGACTGTTCCGCCGCCCGGAGGTGACACGCCTCATCAAGAAATCCAACGACTTCGGAGCAGGAGGCGTCAGCGTCGCTATCGGCGAGCTGACCGACGGCCTTGACATCTATCTCGACCGCGTGCCGACAAAGTATTCCGGACTCAACACCACTGAACTCGCCATCAGCGAAAGTCAGGAACGCATGTCTGTGGTGGTGGAGGCCAAAGACATGGAGGAATTCATGCGCTATTGCCACGAGGAGAACCTTGAGGTCAACCATGTGGCCGACGTGACCGACACGAGAAGGATGCGCATGTACTACGGCGGCAAACTCGTGGCCGACCTTAGCCGCGAATTTATCGACTCAGCAGGCGCACGTCATTTCGCCCAGGCTACAATCGGCACGATCGATCCCTGCGACCCCTTCTCCCGCAAAGTGGAGGGAGACTCCCTGAAGGAGAAGATGCTCAATCTTCTTGCCGACGACAATGTCACGTCGCAGAAGGGTCTTATCGAGCATTTCGACTCCTCCATCGGAAAGTCTACCGTGCTCATGCCTTTCGGAGGCAAGACCCAGCGGACCGAATCGCAAGTGTCAGTGCAGAAGCTCCCTGTCGGCAACCATCAGACCGACACGGCAAGCATGATGGCCTTTGGATTCAATCCATTCCTCATGAGCTGGAGCCCTTACCACGGGGCAGCCTATTCTGTAGTGGAGGCCGTGGCCAAGGCCGTGGCAGCCGGCGCTGATTTCGAGAGAATGCGTTTCTCCTATCAGGAATATTTTGAAAGGATGCACAACCGCCATTCCTGGGGCAAACCCCTCGCCGCTCTGCTCGGCACCCTCAGGATGCAGACAGAACTCGGCCTCGCTTCTATCGGCGGCAAAGACTCGATGAGCGGTACGTTCGCCAATATCAACGTCCCCCCGACGCTGATAGCATTCGGAGTCGCTCCCGTCAGCAGCCACGTCGTAATCAGTCCCGAATTTAAAGCTGCGGGCAACTACGTGTACATCGTCCGTCATACTCCTCTCCCCTCTCTCATGCCCGACACGAAGCAGCTCATGGACAACTTCCGCATCCTCAACAGGCTGATAAAGGAGGGCACAGTAATATCAGGATACGCTCTCGGATTCGGAGGCGCGGCAGAGGCTCTTGCCAAAATGAGCTTCGGCAATGCCGTCGGAGCCGACGTGACGATCAAAGAGTCAGACCTATTCAACTTTGGCAACGGCTCAATCATCGTAGAGAGCAAGGAGATTCTCGAACTCCCGGGATTTGAGCTTATCGGCTCAACCACAACCGACGGATTCTTGAAGGTCAACGGCGAGGCAATAGCCATCGACGAGGCTTTCGAGGCAAACCGCAAGAAATTCACGGCTGTCTATCCCGACCGCAGCGGAGTGAAGGGCTCGGCCCGCAATGCAGTCTCTGCAGGAGCGGCCCCCGCCTATGGAGGTGAGGCCAAGGAGCACCCTGTGGTTTATCTCCCCGTTTTCCCCGGCACAAACTGCGACTACGACATGGCCAAATCCTTCGCCGCCGAAGGTGCTGAGGTCACGACTTCCGTCTTCTGCAACCTTTTGCCTGAGGACGTCGAGAAATCCACGACCGATATGGCCGCCCATATCGACGCCTGCGACATACTCGCCTTCTCCGGAGGCTTCTCCGAGGGCGACGAACCCGACGGAAGCGGCAAGTTCATCGCCAGCGTAATCCAGAACGAGAAGGTGAAGGCAGCAATAGAGCGTCTTCAGTCTCGCGGAGGTCTGATTTTGGGAATCTGCAATGGATTCCAGGCCCTTGTAAAATCCGGCTTGCTGCCCTTCGGCAAAATCGGCGAGCTCAGCGAGGATTCCCCAACTCTGTTCCACAACGACATCAACCGCCACATCTCCCAGATGGTGACGACACGCGTGGGGACAGTGGCCTCCCCCTGGCTCAAAGGCTTCGGTGAAGGAGAATTGCACACCATCGCCGCCTCCCACGGAGAGGGGAAATTCATGGCAAGCGAAGAGCTGGCCGAGACGCTCCACAAGAACGGACAGATCGCATTCCAATACGTGGATGCCGAAGGCAACGCCACAATGGACTCTCCTGCCAATCCCAACGGATCGACCCAGGCCATCGAGGGCATAATCTCCCCCGACGGATTGATTCTCGGGAAGATGGGACACTCCGAGCGTTACGACAACGGATTGATGAAGAACATCCCCGGCAACAAGCGTCAGAATCTTTTCGCCAACGCCGTGGCTTATTTCAGAAAGAGATAATTGGAGCTTCCCGGGCTTCCGCCTTAAAAGAGTAAGCCCGGGCAAGCATAAATCTTAAGTGTGACAAAAAAACGATCACGCTTTCATACTACAAGACAACAATAATAAAAAAGATAGAGGAAATGGCAAAAAGTTATGAAGAGTCGGGCGTGAATCTTGAGGCCGGCTATGAGGTGGTGAGCCGCATAAAAAAACACGTGGCCTCGACGAATATCGCAGGCTGCATGGGCAATATCGGGGCTTTCGGCGGCATGTTCGACCTTGGGTCGCTCAACTACAAGCACCCGATCCTGGTCAGCGGCACCGACGGCGTCGGCACCAAGCTGAAAATCGCGTTCGCCCTCGACAAGCATGACACGATAGGCATCGACGCCGTGGCCATGTGCGTCAACGACGTTCTCGCCCAGGGCGCCAAGCCATTGGTGTTTCTTGACTATGTGGCGGTCGGCAAAAACCATCCCGCCGTTGTCGAGGCCATCGTTGCAGGCGTGGCTGAGGGATGCCGTCAGGCAGGATGTGCCCTCGTGGGCGGCGAGACCGCCGAGATGCCCGGCATGTATGCCGAAGACGACTACGACATCGCGGGATTCACCGTCGGAGCCGTGGAGAAAGACCGTCTGATCGACTGCTCAAAAGTGAAGGTCGGCGACATCCTTGTCGGTATAGCCTCTTCAGGCGTGCACTCCAACGGATTCAGCCTCGTTCGCAAAATCGTGGCTGACAATGGCCTCGACCTCAACAGCAAATATGAGGAGACGGGCGACAAGACCCTCGGAGAAATGCTACTGACACCCACGCGCATCTACGTAAAGCAGGTGCATGATGTGCTAAAGGAGATCGACGTCCACGGCATAGCCCACATCACGGGCGGCGGCTTCGACGAGAATATCCCCAGAATCCTTTCCGAAGGCCAAGGGATAGAAGTGGAGGAGGGAAGCTGGGAAATCCTCCCTGTCTTCAGCATCCTTGAGAAATATGGCAAGATTCCCCACCGAGAGATGTTCAACATCTTCAACATGGGCATCGGCATGGTGCTGGCCATAGACGAGGCCGACGCGGCTCGCACGATAGAGATTCTCACGGAGGCAGGAGAGAAGGCTTCCGTCATCGGAAAAATCGTAAAAGGCAAGGGCGTCACCATCAAATGACATCGGAATGAAAAAGAAGATAGCCATATTCGCCAGCGGAAACGGCACCAATTTCGAGGCATTGGCGCAAGCCTGTGCCGACGGAAGGATCAATGCCGAGGTGGCGCTTTGCATCACCGACAAGCCCGGGGCCTACGTGACTCAACGCGCCGCACGTCATGGCGTACCGGTGGTGGAATTCCGTCCGAAGGATTATGATTCGAAAGAGGCATTCGAGACGATGCTTCTTGGCCATCTCAAAGAAAAAGGCATCGACCTGATCTGCCTGGCGGGCTACATGCGCATCGTCGGCGACGTGCTGCTCAATGCCTACGCGGGAAGAATCATCAACATCCATCCTTCGCTCCTTCCGGCCTTCCGTGGAGCCGACGCCATCGGACAGGCAATGGAATACGGGGTGAAAATCTACGGCGTCAGCATCCATTTCGTGGATTCCACTCTCGACGGAGGGAAGATCATAGCCCAGGCTGCCGTGGAATATGAGGGATCCGACCGCGAAGAGCTTGAATCCATGATCCATGCCCAAGAGCATGAATTATATCCCAAGACCGTGGCACGGCTTATTGAAAACCTATAATCAAAAACGATACACTCAAAATAAAAATGAGAGCATTAATTAGCGTAAGCGATAAGACAGGAGTTGTGGAATTCGCCACAGCCCTTAAAAATCTCGGGTGGGAACTGATCGCCACCGGAGGCACACTCAAGGCTCTGCGTGGAGCGGGTCTTGAAGTGCTCGACATACAGGACGTCACCGGTTTTCCGGAGATCTGCGAAGGCAGGGTGAAGACGCTCCATCCGAAAGTGCACGGCGGACTGCTTGCCCGCCGCGACAGCGCCGACCATATGGCCCAGCTTGCCGAGAACGGCATCACCACCATTGAGATGGTCTGCGTCAATCTTTATCCTTTCGAGGCAACAATAGCCAAGGAGGGAGTCACGATGGAAGACGCCGTGGAGAACATCGACATAGGCGGGCCCTCCATGCTTCGCAGCGCGGCCAAGAATTTCAAGGACGTGACCGTGGTGTGCGACCCTTCAGACTATGCCTGCATAGTGGAGGAGATTGCCACCAACGGAAACACCACCCTTGAGACAAGACTGAAGCTGTCGGCAAAAGCTTACACACACACGGCACTATACGACAGCCACATCGCCACATATATGCGCAAGGCCGCCGGACTCGACGAGAAGCTTTTCCTTGCATTCGATGCTATCCAGACTCTTCGCTACGGAGAGAATCCCCATCAGGCAGCCACGTTCTATCGCGGACCGGAGGAAGTGTCCTACTCCGTTGCACATGCACGTCAGCTTGGGGGCAAGGAACTTAGCTACAACAATATTCAGGATGCCAATGCCGCACTGAACATCGTCAGGGAGTTCTGCCAGCCTTTCTGCGTGGCCCTGAAGCATATGAATCCCTGCGGTGCCGGCGTAGGCAACGACCTTCTTGAGGCTTGGACCCGTGCCTATGAGGCCGACAAGGTCAGCATCTATGGCGGAATCGTGGCCATGAACCGTCCGCTGACGGCAGAGGTGGCACGACAGATGAAACCCATATTCCTTGAAATCGTCATGGCCCCCTCTTTTGAGCCTGAAGCCCTCGAAGTGCTTGCATCAAAGAAAAACCTTCGTCTTCTCGAAGTGAAGATGGACAATGTCAAGGCTCCCCAGAAACAATATGTAGGGGTCAACGGCGGTATGCTCGTGCAGGATTCCGACACGGAATGCAAGGAGATAACAGCCGACATGTGCGTCACCAAACGCAAGCCCACAGAGCAGGAACTTAAGGAGCTCGACTTCGGTTGGAAGATTGTCAAGCACGTGAAGAGCAACGCCATCGTGGTGGTGAAAGACGAAGCAACTGCAGGAGTGGGCGCCGGACAGATGAACCGCGTAGGCTCCGCTGAGATAGCACTCGAAGAAGCAAAGGCTGCTGGCATCACGGAAGGACTCGTGCTCGCCTCCGACGGCTTCCTTCCTTTTGGCGACACCGTTGAGCTCGCCTCCAAATACGGAGTGACGGCCATCGTGCAACCCGGAGGAAGTATCCGCGACGAGGATTCGATAAAGGTGGCCGACGAAAAAGGCATCACGATGCTCTTCACCGGAATGCGTCACTTCAAACATTGATCGGGATGAAGAAGAACGTGCTCGTGATAGGCGGAGGCGGACGCTGCCACGCCATTGTGAAAGCTTTGAAGCGTTCTCCGAGGGTGCAGAAGATATTCTGCGCCCCCGGCAACGCCGGAATCGCCGCTGACGCTGAATGCGTTGCCATAGGCGTGGAGGACGCAGAAGGCATAGTCAAATTCGTGGAGGAGAATGCCATCGACATGACCGTCGTCGGCCCGGAGGCGGCTCTGGCCGCCGGTGTCGTGGATGCCCTCGCCGCGAAAGGACACAAGGCTTTTGGCCCCACAAAAGCCGCTGCAAGAATCGAAAGCAGCAAAGAGTTTGCCAAGCAGATAATGGCCAAATACAATGTCCTGACAGCAGGATACGAAGCCTTCGACAACTTCGAGCAGGCATGGGACTACGTAAAAGGCCGCCCTCTGCCGGCCGTCATAAAATACGACGGACTCGCAGCCGGGAAAGGCGTGGTCGTGGCTCTTACGTATGAAGAGGCAGAAGAGGCTCTTCGCGACATGCTTCTCGACGCAAGCTTCGGGAAGGGACGCGTCGTGGTAGAGGATTTCCTCGACGGTCCGGAATTTTCGTTCATGTGCGTCGTCTCCGGAAACAAGGTTTATCCGTTGGCCATGGCTCAGGACCACAAACGCGCCTACGACGGCGACAAAGGTCCGAACACGGGTGGCATGGGTGCCTACTCACCGGTGCCGTTCGTGACGGAAGAGATCCGCGAGAAAGCGCTTAACGAGATAATCCAGCGCACGGCCGACGGACTCGTGGCCGAGGGAGTTCCTTTTACCGGAGTGCTTTATGGAGGACTTATCCTCACGAAAGAGGGGCCGAAGGTAATCGAATTCAACGCCCGCTTCGGCGACCCTGAGACGGAGGTGGTTCTCCCCCGCCTTGAAAGCGATTTCTACGATCTCGTGGAAGCCGCCGTGGAGGGGAAAGACTGCGAGACCCGCTGGAGTCCCGAGGCATATCTCGGAGTCGTGCTCGCCTCCAAAGGCTATCCCGGCCATTATGAGAAAGGCGCGGAAATCAAAGGCCTCGGAAACGTCGACGCGCTCGTCTACCATATGGGCACGAAACGCGACGGCGACAAAATCCTGACGGCCGGAGGCCGCGTGCTGATGGTGGTGGGCAAAGGGAAAACGATCTCGGAGGCCAATGAGAAAGCAAAGGCGGAAATAGCCAAAATAGATTGCGACGCGCTCTTCCATCGCACCGACATCGGCAAAGCATCACTCTAAAACCATACTGACAGATTCATCAAATGACAATAAGCGGAACCCAATTAGCAAAAGAACTTAAGCAAGACGTCGCCGCCAGGGTGGCAGAAGTGAAAGAGAAATACGGACGTGCGCCACATCTCGTGGTGATTCTCGTCGGTGAAGATCCCGCAAGCCAGTCGTATGTCAAAGGGAAAGGGCGCGACGCGGAGGAAGTGGGCTTCAAAAGCACCACCATCCGGCGTCCCGCCGACATCACCGAGGAAGAACTTCTCGGCATGATTGCCGAGCTAAATGCCGACGACAGCGTTGACGGCGTTCTCGTGCAGCTTCCCCTCCCCCGCCATATCGACGAAGACAAGGTCATCGAGGCTATCTCAAAAGAGAAAGACGTCGACGGTTTCCATCCCGGCAACGTAGCCTCGCTTTGGCAAAAGCTCCCCTGCACCCTCCCTTGCACACCCAAAGGAATCATCAAGCTCCTTGACAAAGCCGGAGTGCAGATCGAGGGGAAGAAAGCCGTAGTGATAGGAAGAAGCAACATCGTAGGCCTTCCGGCCGCAAAGTTGCTTCTTGACAGAAACGCCACCGTGACCATGGCTCACAGCCGCACCAAAGACCTGGCCAAGGTAGCCTCCGAAGCCGACATACTTGTCGTGGCGATCGGAAGGCCACGCTTCGTGACGGCCGACATGGTAGGCGAAGGAGCCGCCGTCATAGACGTCGGCGTCAACCGCGACCCGGAGACCGGGAAACTTTGCGGCGACGTTGACTTCGAAGCCGTCAGCGGCAAAGCTTCGGTCATCACTCCCGTGCCGGGAGGCGTAGGACCCATGACACGGGCCTGCCTGATGGAGAACACCCTAGAATGCTTCATCCGCAAAATGGAGAAGGCGTAAAGCCGGGGAAATTATTAATTTGTAAAATTTTTATATCGATATGATAGAAAGATACGGAAGAGACGTAATGCGCGAGGTCTGGACTGAGGAAAACAAGTTCCGCGCATATCTTAAGGTAGAGCTTCTCGCAGCCGAAGCCTGGTGTGAACTCGGCGTCGTGCCCCGCGAGGACATCGAGAAGCTCAACGAGAAAGCCACCTTCAACATCGACCGCATTAAGGAGATAGAGCTTCAGACACGCCACGACGTGGTGGCATTCACGCGCACGGTCAGCGAATCGCTTGGCGACGAGCGCAAGTGGGTGCACTACGGGCTGACCTCCACCGACGTTGTAGACACCGCCAACGGCTACCTCTTCAAGCAGGCCAACGAAATTCTTCTCAAAGACATAGAGGAATATATCGAGATGCTCGGCGAGCAGGCAAAGAAATACAAACAGCAGCCCTGCATAGGCCGCACCCACGGCATCCATGCCGACATCACATCGTTCGGGCTGAAATGGGTGCTTTGGAGAGCTGAGATGCAGCGCAACCTCGCCCGCTTCAAGGAGGCCGCCAAAGGCGTAGAGGTAGGCAAGATCAGCGGGGCCGTGGGCAATTTCGCCAACATCCCGCCATTCGTGCAGGACTTCGTATGCGAAAAGCTCGGAATCGCAAGCTCCGACATCAGCACCCAGGTGATCCAGCGCGACCGCCACGCCTACTACATGGCTACTCTCGCCCTCATCGGCGCAAGCCTGGAGCAGATGGCCCTCGAAGTGCGCAACCTTCAGCGCACGGAGGTGCACGAAGTGGAGGAGGCGTTCGGCAAAGGGCAGAAAGGATCCTCTGCCATGCCCCACAAGCGCAATCCGGTCAGCAGCGAGAACATCTGCGGCTGTGCCCGAGTGCTTCGCGGATACATGGCCACTGCATATGAGAACGTGGCCCTCTGGCACGAGCGCGACATCTCCCACTCCGCAACGGAACGCATCATCATGCCCGACGCCACCATCCTTCTCGACTATATGCTCAACCGCATGAAGGGCATCCTGGCCAACATCGTGGTGTTTGACGAGCAGATGATGGCCAATATCTACCGCACCAACGGCGTCATCTTCGCCCAGCGCGTGATGAACGCCCTTATCGACAAGGGATTCGTGCGCGAGAAAGCCTACGACACCGTGCAGCCCATAGCCATGAAGGCTATGAGCCTTGGAGCATCCTATCAGGACCTACTGAAGCAAGACCCCACCGTCATGGGTGCCCTTACGGAGGAGGAACTCGACAATTGCTTCACGCTCGACTACTACTTCAAGAACATCGACTACATCTACAAACGCAATAAATTAGAAGAATAATGTCGGAAAGATTGGTTGTCATCGGCTCCCAATGGGGCGATGAAGGTAAAGGAAAAATTACCGATTATTTCGCATGTCGTGCAGACATGGTGGTCCGCTATCAGGGCGGCAACAATGCCGGGCACAGCGTGATGTTCAACGGCCACAAATATTCCCTCCAGAGCATCCCCTCGGGAATATTCAACCCCGACACGGTCAACGTCATGGCCAACGGGATGGTGGTCAATCCGGAATCCGTGCTCGTTGAGCTCCAGAAGCTCCACGACCAGGGAATCACCGATTATCAGCTCTACATCTCCGACCGCGCCGCAATGGTCATGCCCTGGCATTCCGACCTCGACGGAGCCTACGAGAACCTCAAGGGCGGGAAGCTTATCGGCACCACCAAGAAGGGCATCGGGCCTGCCTACTGCGACAAATACAG
Source organism: Muribaculaceae bacterium (assembly GCA_009775375.1). Taxonomy (GTDB): domain Bacteria; phylum Bacteroidota; class Bacteroidia; order Bacteroidales; family Muribaculaceae; genus Lepagella. The sequence continues at coordinate 17,003 of VSPO01000029.1, forward strand.
CCGCATCGGCCTGCGCATGGGCGACCTTCTCGAACCGGGATATCTGGCCGAGAGACTTCAGGGAGCCCTGGAGCAGAAGAACCTTGAGCTGAAGACCCTCGGTCTGCCGGAGTACGACTTCCAGACCGTGTTCGACCGCTATATGGAAATCGCCAAGATTCTCGGGCCCATGATAGTGGACACCTCCGACCTTATCAACAAGGCACTTCTGACCGACAAGAAGATACTCTTCGAGGGAGCGCAGGGAATGATGCTCTGCATCGACCATGGCACGTATCCATTCGTCACATCTTCGACCCCCTCGTCGGCCAGCGTACCTGTCGGAGCCGGTATTTCTCCGAAATGGATCGACAATGTCGTAGGCGTGGCCAAGGCATACTGCACCCGCGTGGGCGAAGGTCCCTTCCCCACGGAGCTTTTCGACGAAATCTCACACGAAATCCGCGAAAGAGGTCATGAATACGGGACGGTCACCGGGCGTCCGCGTCGCGTAGGCTGGTTTGACGCCGTAGTGGCCCGCTATACGAGCCGCCTCGCCGGCATCGACTATTGGGCGCTTATGCTCTTCGACGTGCTCTCAGGGCTCGACAAAGTGAAGATCTGCACCCACTATGAGCTTGACGGCGTGAAAATCGACACCCCCCCGTCGACAATCTCCAAACTCTCACGCTGCAATCCTGTCTACGTGGAGCTCGACGGATGGAAGGAAGACATCACAGGCGTAAAATCGTTTGACGAGTTGCCTGAGAACGCCAAAGCCTACGTGCGCAAGATAGAGGAGCTGACGGGAGTGCCCGTAGGGCTCGTGTCTGTCGGCCCCGACCGCACTCAGACCATCCTGATTTCCGAGAAACTCAAGAATTTCTAACCACAAACCTCAACACCATGTCATTTCTAACAGAAAAAGTCACAGAGGAAGGCATGACGTTTGACGACGTCCTTCTGATTCCGGCATACTCCGAAGTCACGCCGAACATGGTCAACGTCCAGACCCGTTTCTCACGCAACATATCGCTCAACATTCCGGTGGTATCCGCCGCTATGGACACCGTCACCGAGGCAGCCATGGCCATCGCCATAGCCCGCCAGGGTGGAATCGGAGTGATCCATAAAAACATGCCTATCGAGGCACAGGCCGCCCAGGTCAGGAAGGTGAAACGCGCCGAGAGCGGCATGATCTTCGACCCTGTAACCATCACTCCGTCACAGACCGTAGGCGACGCCCAGAGGATGATGCACGAGAACCACATCGGCGGCATACCCGTAGTGGACAACGAGGGTAAACTTGTCGGCATCGTGACCAACCGCGACCTTCGCTTCCAGACTGATGAGAGCCTCCCGATAGCCGAGGTCATGACAAAGGAGAATATCGTCACGACCAAGAATCCCGACCTGTCAGAGGCATCACAGATATTGCTTCGCCACAAGATCGAGAAGCTTCCGGTAGTGGACAACGACAACAAGCTTGTCGGTCTCATCACGTATCGCGACATCACCAAAATCCAGGATTATCCCAACGCCTGCAAGGACTCCAAGGGACGTCTGCGCGTGGCAGCCGGAGTGGGCGTCACGAGCGACACCATCAACAGGGTGGAGGCTCTTGTCAACGCCGGCGTTGACGCCGTGGTCATCGACACAGCCCACGGTCATTCAGCCAACGTTGTCAACACTCTGAAGGCCGTCAAGGCCAAGTTCCCGGAGATTGACGTGCTCGTAGGCAATATCGCCACGGCAGAGGCCGCCGAGTATCTGATTTCCAACGGAGCTGACGGCATCAAGGTAGGCATCGGTCCCGGCTCGATCTGCACGACGCGTATCGTGGCCGGCGTAGGCGTGCCTCAGCTCAGCGCCATCTTCAATTGCTGCAAAGTGGCCGCCAAGCATGGCGTGCCTGTCATCGGCGACGGCGGTCTGAGGTATTCCGGAGATGTGGTAAAGGCCATCGCAGCCGGAGCTGACTGCGTCATGATGGGCTCAATGCTCGCCGGTACGGAGGAGTCTCCGGGCGAGACTATCATCTACAACGGGCGTAAGTTCAAGGCATACCGCGGCATGGGCTCCATCGAGGCCATGCAGGCAGGCTCCAAGGACCGCTATTTCCAGAGCGAGACGTGCGACTCAAGCAAGTTCGTTCCGGAAGGCATCGTGGCCCGCGTACCGTATAAGGGGACGTTGGCAGAGACCATCTACCAGCTTCTCGGCGGTCTGCGCTCAGGCATGGGCTATTGCGGGGCTAAGGACATCGCCACCCTGCATGAGGCCAAATTCGTGCGCATCACCTCAGCCGGAGTGATCGAGAACCACCCCCACGACGTCACCATCACCAAGGAGGCTCCCAATTATTCACGCGGAGAATAAAACACACTTACACATGGAAAAAATAATCATACTTGACTTCGGATCGCAATACACCCAGCTCATAGCCCGCAGGGTCAGGGAGCTGAACGTATATTGCGAGATACATCCGTTCAACAAGATCCCGGAGCTGGGTCAGGACGTGAAGGGAGTGATCCTTTCGGGATCGCCCTCTTCCGTGCGCGACGCCGACGCTCCCAAGCCCGATCTTTCGGGGATAAAGGGGAAATTCCCTTTGCTTGGCGTTTGCTACGGGGCGCAGCTTCTCGCAGCCGAATATGGCGGCGAGGTGGAGGGCGCGCCTTCACGCGAATATGGCAGGGCGATGCTGACGGTGGTGGATCCCATCGACAGCCTTATGCTCAACATCCCCTCCCCCACCCAGGTCTGGATGAGCCACGGCGACACAATCACACGTCTGCCTGAAGGCTACAAGATCATCGGCTCCACAGAGAATGTCAAGGCCGCAGCCTATCATATCGAGGGGGAGAAGACGTGGGGCATACAGTTTCATCCGGAGGTGTACCATTCGACTGACGGGACACGCATCCTTGCCAATTTCGTGCTCGGGATATGCGGATGCTCCGGGACGTGGAGTCCGGATTCGTTTATCGAGACCACCGTGGCGGAGCTGAAGGAGAAACTCGGCGACGACCGCGTGATACTCGGTCTTTCAGGCGGCGTGGATTCATCCGTGGCCGCGATGCTTCTCCACAAGGCTATCGGCAAGAATCTGACCTGCATTTTCGTCAACAACGGATTGCTTCGCAAGAACGAGTTTGAGGAGGTGCTTGATTCCTATAAGCATATGGGTCTGAACGTAATCGGCGTGGATGCGAGTGAGCGTTTCTATGCCGACCTGAAAGGCGTGACCGATCCTGAAGGTAAGCGCAAGATTATCGGCAGGGACTTCGTGGAGGTATTCAACGCGGAGGCCAAGAAGATCGAGGGCGCAAGATGGTTGGCGCAGGGCACTATCTATCCCGACGTCATTGAGAGTTGCTCCGTGAAGGGTCCGTCGGCCACCATCAAGAGCCACCACAATGTTGGCGGACTTCCGAAGGAGATGAATCTCAAGATTGTGGAGCCACTGCGTCTTCTTTTCAAGGACGAGGTGCGCCGCGTAGGCAAGGCCATGGATATGGATCCGCGTCTTTTGGGCCGCCATCCTTTCCCGGGACCGGGTCTGGGTATCCGCATACTTGGCGAGGTCACGCCGGAGAAGGTGCGTGTGCTTCAAGAGGCAGACGCCATCTTCATCAACGGACTTCGCAAGGAGGGACTTTACGACAGTGTCTGGCAGGCGGGCGTGATGCTTCTGCCCGTGCAGAGCGTAGGCGTGATGGGCGACGAGCGCACGTATGAGAATTGCGTTGCACTGCGAGCCGTAATCTCTACTGACGGCATGACAGCCGACTGGGTCCATCTTCCTTACGAATTCCTGGCCAACGTCAGCAACGAGATCATCAACAAGGTGCGCGGCGTCAACCGCGTAGTCTACGACATCTCCTCAAAGCCACCCGCCACAATCGAGTGGGAATAAACTGAACACTTTCTACGGTATTCAGTTATATACAATGACAGACCATCCGCGCTTCTATCGGAAGCGCGGATGGTCTGTCTCTTTTCGCGGACAGAGGAGACTCTATTTTTGAGGATTTTCGGGATGCCGGACACGGACCACGGCTTTTGACCGTGGCACAGTAATGCCATCTGGCGGGAACTTATAAGGGGGACTGAATCTACTGGTGCTTCTTCAGGCAAGAGCCGCAGTGCTGACCACGGTCAATACTGCGATGGTTCAGGCTTACTGGTATGTAGGCAAGCTTATTGTCGAGGCGCAGGGCGGCGAGGAAAGAGCCGCTTACGGCGACGACCTGATAAAACGCTTGTCGGAACGACTTACCAAGGAGTTTGGCAAAGGTTTTTCAAGTCGTAATCTACAGGATATGAGACAATTCTATATCTCATATCCAATTTAGCAGACAGTGTCTGCCAAATTATCGTGGTCTCATTATCTACAACTAATCAAGGTCTCGAATGATAAAGCCCGTGAGTATTACACAGAGGAAGCAGCTGCCGGTAAATGGAGTACACGCCAACTTGAAAGGCAGATAGCGACTCAATACTATGAGCGTCTGCTTTCCACTCACAGGGATTCGTCGGAAGTGGAGGAGCTGATAAAAAAGAACCTGCCTGCCAAGCCGGAGAAGTTCGACCCGCTGACATTGGTTCATGACCCGTTCATTCTCGAATTTATCGTAGCAAAAGAGGATGTGATTTGGCAGGAGAGTGAACCTAACGGGGAGGATTTGAGTGGCGCAGGCCCGGAGGTCTGCGCCACATGCCGGACGGAGATGGGATTTATTGGGCTGAGAGGATGAGAGATTGAAGTTGCTCGGGATGGTTGGTCGTGATGAAATCTACGTTGAGATCAATCATTCGCTGCATTATCTCGGGTTTGTCTACGGTCCATACGTTGACTTTGAGTCCAAGATCGTGGGCTTCGGCAACCCATTCGGGATGCTTTTCGATTACTTTCCATGAGTAGTCGATTCCGGCAAATCCCAGCTTCTTTATCTCTTTGGGCGACAGTTCTCCGTTGAGGTAATATACAGGCACTTCGGGAGCTATGCGGTGGAATTCCTTGCATGCATTGAGGGAGAAGGATATAAAGTCTGTGCGTGACATCAAGTCATATTTCTTGAGCATGTCGAAGGCTTTCCGGCAAGCGGCAGTCTCGCGTTTTGAGTCTCCTTCGCTTTTCAATTCGAATATGAGGCGCAAGGAAGGATGGAGTTTGGCTTCCTCAAGATAGCTGCTCAATGAAGGGAGCCGCTCGCCATTGTCGAGGACGACAGAGAGGGATACGGACGCAGGAGACGCTGCCATATCCACCCCTTTAAACACTTGGTCGTGGTTGACCACAAGGGCGCTGTCGGCCGTGAGCCATACGTCAAACTCCGAGCCATAAGCACGGATGGAGTCGGCCTTTTGCAGAGCCTTTATGGAATTTTGAGCCGAGCCGGCCGTCTTCCAGTAGCCACGATGGGCAATCACTTTGGGAGAGGAAGCGAAACATGCGGAGAAAGCCGCAGTCAGCAGCATTGACGATATTATCAGTTTAGCTATTTTCATCATTTTAATTTTTTGAGCCGAGTATCTGCCCATATAATATTATTATGAGCAGATACCCGGATTTATTGTGTGGTCGGGATATTTACAATTCATTAAATATATGTTAACCGACAGAATCCAACAGCTATAGGAGCCGTTATAAGCAGGAGACTGAATTTTCTGTTGTATTTTTGCGATTTTTTTGGATTTTATTTTGATATGTTGTATTTTTGTATACCATTTTTAACATTTATATGCATTATGAAAAGATTTTTTACAAGCTGTATGCTTGCGCTTGCCGCCCTCTCCCCTCTCAGCATGAGCGCACAAACTAATTTTGGAATCGCCAACCATCTTGGCGTGGACGTGAATGTCGGCACGACCGGCGTGGGTTTTGAAGTGTCAACTCCGATTACGCAATTCATCCAGGCCAGAGCCGGCCTATCGTATATGCCTGGGTTCTCGTTTAATGTCAGCACAGACGTGACGGGATCATACACGTATGAAGGGCAAAAATATGAATATGTCGACAACATCGACGCCAAGGGGGATTTGAGTAGGCTTCAGGGGTCGCTGATTTTCAATGTGTATCCTTTCGGTAAACGCTCCTCATTCTTCGTGGCCGCCGGAGGATATTTCGGTGGCGAAACTTTGGTGAAGGTCAAGGGACACAGTGCAGAGGCTGCCAAATTTGGTGGCGGCGAGATTGAAATCGGTGATTATAAGATTCCCGTAGATAAGGACGGCAACGCCAAGGGAGGCATCAAAGTGGATTCTTTCCGTCCTTATTTCGGAATCGGCACGGGAAGGCCATGTCCGAAGGGACGACTGAATTTCATGTGGGAACTTGGCGTGCAGATTCATGGCAAGCCTTCTATCTATACGGATTATGGGGAGGTGCTCAACCTGCCGGAGGGCTACAACGACGATGATTTCCAGGAGATAATGGACAATGTAAAGATATATCCCGTGCTACGCTTCACTATCTCGGGCAGGATATTCTGACCGACCAACATTGGAAAGGCACCCCGGCATGAGCTTCGAGGAAGCCATGCACCGTTTCCGTGACGAACAGAAAGCCAAGCAACGCCGCAAAGATCCGAAACTTCACTAATCAAAAATCCACCGAGAGAAAACCGCTTCTTTCGGTGGATCAATTATTATTTCGGATAGGCTTTTTATGTAAAATGATTTTCTAATGAATCTATATCCCCGGCTTGAATAGCACTGATGGATTTGCGGATTTTAGCTGTATCCCAGTTCCACCATTGGAGTTTCTGCAATCGGGCTACAATATCCGGCGAGAATCGTTTGCGTATCTCTTTTGCAGGAATGCCGCCGACTATTGAATATGGTTCCACATCTTTTGTGACAACCGCTCGTGTGCCGATTATTGCACCATCGCCAACAGTCACTCCAGCCATAATCACAGCATTATATCCAATCCACACATCATTGCCGATTACAATATCACCTTTGTTATCCCATGCCGTAGCGACCTCCGATTTAGGCAAATCCCATTCCTCAAAGAATAGCGGAAATGTATATGTTGAAAGCGATGTCAGTGTGTGATTGGCACAGTTGAAAATAAACTTTGCTCCACAGGCTATCGAGCAGAATTTGCCTATAATCAAACGGTCATGGTTTATAGGATAATGATACAGCACATTATTCTTCTCAAACTCACGAGGGTCATTTACGAAGTCGTTGTAAATGGTGAAATCGCCGACCTCAATATTTGGGCGCGTTATGACCGATTTAAGATAGACGGTCTGATTGTCACCGGATCGTAGGTATATCTTATCGCTCATGATTTTCTTGCAAATTTGAAAAATTTAATTCGTTTGACAGTGTGACCGATTGCCAATGCAATGAATACGAAGCCAACCTTGCCGTGGATGGCACCAACCGGCGAATGTGTATATGTGTCAATCCAATGAAAGAGAGCGACCAACGCGCTTATCAAAGTGAACAGTGCGAAAACGGCAAGCCAACGTGTGACAGGCGATTTTTGTTTTCGTAATCTTTGAATCCACGATTTCCACCCGAAATGAAGATAAAGATGCCATACGATATTGGCGAAGAAAAGGCTGCCTATAATCACATGAATCAATACCCATACGATACTACGGCTATCAGTGACTTCAAGTTGTAGGCTGGATGCAAGAATGAACGTTGTTGCAAAAACAAGCATCCAACCGCATAATCTAAGTTTTTCAACCCTGCTCATGGCTTATAATTGCGTTTGATTTCATCTATTGACTTGCCGCCTATGCCAAAGTTCTCATCCGGCAGTTCCTTGATGGTGACGGTAAAAAACTGCATCGGGATATGGGTTATCTCGGAGGCTGTCGCTGTGAGTCGCTCGATAAGTTCTTTCTTTTGTTCGGAAGTCAATGCTCCGCTTTCAACTGATATGTATGGCATAAACTCATGAATTTAATTTAAGCATAATCGAAGCCAAATTTTGGCCGAGGTTGCGCATATTGGCCATTCCCTCATCGTCTTTAAACACATCACCGATTTCTCGCCCATATACCATATTCCAATATGTCGAGCCAACGACTATCATCTCCTTATTGAGAAAGAAATGATTCATGGTATCAACCGCAGTCATGCCACCGGCACGGCGCACAGCTGCAACAGCCACACCTAATTTATGTTTCAGAATTCCGGTATTGGTAGCAGAGACAACACCGCCTCTGTCCAATAACGCTTTCATTCGGGATGAAACATCGGCTGAATAGACCGGGGAACCAAGAATTATTCCGTCGGTTTCAACCATTTTGTTGAATATCTCGGCAAAACCATCTTTACGGAATACACAGTTGCCTTTGCCTTTACAGGCAAAGCAAGCACGGCACGGCTCTATATCGACATCTGCCAACTGAATAAGCTCGGTTTCAATACCCCTCTTATTAAGTTCCTCAAATATCGTGCGGATTATGATTGCTGTATTGCCATCTCTCCGTGCGCTGCCGTTAATGCCAATGACTTTCATTGCAGAAACGATTTTAACGAATCATTGGCAAACATTGTCGGAGTTAACTCCACTATCTGATAGCCGGCAATGTCGTTGATGTGGAATGGATCTTCTGCAATTATAGCAGCACCTGCTTCACGACTGTCAGCTGTCATCATTATCACACCTCCGACACGCGGATTCTGCGGCCCGGATGCGATGAAATCTCCGGCTGCATAGTGCTTGGCGAGGTATTCACGATGAGCGGCAAGGAATCTATCAACCTCGCTCAACGTCTTTTTGTATGTAAGTATCGCGATAAACATAGTCATGTCATTTATGCTCCGCAGTCCGATGGAGCGGTTTATAAATGCAGAAGCGCGGACTGTCTATGCCACGTCTTAATTGAAGGTCGTAGGAAACCTTGGATACAGATGTAGAGATAGCAGCCCACGCCGTATGCGTGAGAACCGCTATGCCATCTTTGTATCCTGAAAAGTTCCTACGTTTCCAATTACAAGAGAGCATACCGCTTCTTATTTCAAAATGTCGTAGGCAAACTTGCGTCAATCCGGACACAAAGGTACGAAATTTTATGGGGATTTTAACGATTAAACGTGGTGACCCGGCGGAAATTTGGCTGAGGTCACCACATTTTTATAGCCGAAACATAGTTAAAGTCTGTTAAAGTTTAAGGTCGCGAGGAGGTGATGTGGGGTTGAATGACTCTGAATGGATTTGGATGAATTTGAAATATATGCTGATTATCAGTGTATTAAGCTACTGCAATAAAAGATATGCACCTATGTTAACACGCATAACGGACAAGATTTCAGAGCGTTAGCGTGGGTGTGGTGACTTTGTGGTGACTCGGAGGGGTATGGTTGAATAAAAGACCGCTAACTCATTGAGAATTAGCGGTCTTTTGTGGTGCCACCAGTATTGGAGCCTTGTATGGAACCAAGTGGTTATCAAGTTGTTAGGTGCGTTTTGAGGGGCTGATTTTACCCTCCTTACACCTGCGAATTTCAACGATTTTCAGCATCCTGCGTCGGGATTTCCGTCATAAGACTGAACGGCGATTGCGTCCAGCCTGAATCATGGATGCCGAGGCTGTCAATGTTCTCGTTGTTTGAGTGCAAAGTTAGTCAAATCCGGGTTTATATCCAAAGGAATTTAAGATATGTTGAGTGTTTTTATCGTTAAATTAGTGTTAGCTATACTGGTGTGCCGCACAATGAGCAGATATGAGATAGGCGTAGATAGGAGCAGCATCTGTTCCGTCACAGCACCAAATATAGGTAAAAAGTGTTCGATTTGGCGCGTTGGTGAATTATAAGACCAAGATTGGCTGGAAGAGCGTTTTACGACAACGCCTAATGTCAGACCAGCACTTCGTCAACCTTCTCGACCGATTTTTCATCACAGCCCGACCGTCACGCTTCCAAATGTGGTGCAAAAATATGCGATTTGGAAGCAGGATGTGTAAGCTTAGATCAGAGATTTTAATTATAACGATGCGTCGCGATTCCAAATGTCGTAAAAAAAGAGAGATTTGGAAACGTGATGTACGAATTAATTTGTATCTTTGCAGTCTAAATTATATCTTATATGTTGATAGGAAGAGAGAAAGAAATACAGGAACTTCGACAGGCTTACGATTCAGAAGAGTCTAAGTTTGTCGCCATATTCGGACGACGAAGAATAGGAAAGACCTATCTTGTAAGAGAGGTCTTTCATGATAAATTTGCGTTTTCCTACTCCGGAATGGCAAAAGCCTCAACGAAGGAACAGCTACAGCGATTCTATCTGTCCCTGATAGATTACGGCTATAAGAATGGAGCTAAGCCCAATAATTGGATAGAGGCCTTCTATATGCTTGAGCAGTTTCTTAAGGAGTTACCGGAAGGTAAAAAGGTAGTGTTCTTGGATGAGCTGCCTTGGATGGATGCCCCTAAATCCAGTTTTATGCCTGCATTTGAGAATTTTTGGAATGGTTGGGCGTCAGCGAGAAAAGACATACTCCTTATTGTATGCGGATCCGCAACCTCTTGGATGGTTAAGAAAATACTTAAGAACAGAGGTGGCTTACATAATAGACTAAACAACCAGATATATCTACAGCCTTTCAACTTGCATGAGTGTGAATTATATGCGAAAAGCATCAATCTGCCCATAGAGCGACAAGAGATAATGGAGGCATATATGGTATTTGGAGGTATCCCCTTTTATTGGTCACTGCTCAGCAAGTCTCTAAGTTTGCCCCAGAATATTGACGCATTGTTCTTTGGAAAGAATCCCAAGTTAAAGAACGAGTTTAAGGAATTATATTCATCGCTCTTTAAACAACCAGAGGCATATTTGGATATAATTACGGCGTTGGCAAAAAAGAAAATCGGGATGACTCGTGATGAAATCATCGAAAATGCCAATATAGCGACCAGCGGACTTCTCACAAAATATCTGGAAGATTTAGAGAATTGCGGTTTTATCCGTAAATATCAGGCAATCGGTTCAAAAACGAAGAACTCCCTATATCAGCTAATTGATAACTTCACGCTGTTCTACTTCAAGTTTATGGAAGACCGAAAGAACACGGATGCCAATTATTGGTCTAAGATACAGACTGCACCAATATATCATAACTGGAGTGGTCTCGCTTTTGAGCGGGTCTGTCTCTTGCACTCAGAGCAGATAAAAAAGGCTCTTGGAATAAGCGGTGTAATCACAAATGAATACTCATGGCGTACCGTCGCTACAGACGAACATCCCGGAGCGCAGATTGACCTATTGATTGACCGAAGCGACAAAGTGATAAATCTCTGTGAAATAAAATATTCCGATAGCCCATATTCTATTGACAAGAAATATATGGAAAACCTGCGAAACAAGGTAGCACTGTTTCGACAATTAACAAAGACTCGGAAAGGCATAGCGTTAACCATGATTACAAATTCAGGGCTTGTGAAGAATTCCTATTCAATGAATAATATCCATTCGCAAATCACAGCCGATGACTTATTCGCAAATGTATGATATATAACCAGTTTGTATATTTTCAGCATTTCTATGATTGTTATAGTTGTAGTATTTGATAATTGGTCAATTAACATTGTAACTTATGGATAAACTAATTGAATCGGTCTGGAATCGCGCCAGACAAATAGAGCATAGAAATCCCGATGTTTGGCGTCAGGATTTTGCTGGAGCATGGATCCGACGCGACCAATATGGAGTAATGAGTAAATTTGGGTGGGTCATTGACCATATAAAACCAAAATCAATGAACGGAGATGATTCTTTAGATAATTTACAGGCTTTACATTGGAAAAATAATATTTCAAAAGGGAATAATTATCTAGAGGTTGAAACATGTGTCACTTCTGAAGGGTTGGATAATATTCATAAGCAAAAAAAATGGAAACTCAATATTCTGAAATAACACGAAACGCAGGTTCGTCTGAGAATAGGTCGCATATAACTCGAGAAAGGAAAATCCTTTCTCGCTCTTTCCTTTGTAGCTTTGGACTGTCTTTGATGGTTCTTGTAATAGTTGCATATTGCTTCTGCAATAATAATGTCTATCATGGAGAAGAAGACTGGATTGTACAACATGATGTTATTGGAACATATGGAGATTTCATAGGAGGTGTACTTGGTACTTTGGTTGCACTGTATTCAGCCTATTTACTTGTGAGGACTCTTGGCAACCAGCTCTCAGTCAATAGTGATGTAATGCGTACAAATGGGAATATCATAGACACCAATAATATTACTATCTATCAAACAAATCTTCAAATATTTGATAATAAATTTTGTGCATTTTTTGACAACTACAAATCAGCAAAGCATAATTATCAATGCGAGGCTAAATATTCTCATAAAAAAAAGGTTATAGACGATGATGGACATTATAGAACCATTGAAGAGGAAAACATTGTAACGCATACTGGTTCGAAAGCGATTGATTACATTGCGTCTGCATTTTCTTCTTCGTCCTATTCTGACAAACGGACCTATCTGTCTCGCGTAAAGAGTGCAACTAATAAATTTGATGAATTATATGCTCAACATAGAAGGGAGATGTCTGTCCATTTTAGAAATCTTTATTTACTAACAAAATTCATTGGAGAAACAGATAATTTTGACGAGGACGGAAAATGGAAAATAAAAGAAGCAGATAGAGTTGAATATGCCAAAAGCATAAGAGGTCAACTCAGCGAAGGAGAGATGATATTATTACGATATAATTGCATGACGAGTAGAGGGGAGAAAATGCGTCCATTTGTTAATCAATTTAATCTAATCAAGCATTTGCCTTTGATGTCTTTACTCGAATTTAGAATTCACCGTTCTAAGCTTAATTCAGATAGAGAAGCCAATACACTGGACTCTCATTTTATCGAATTAAAGAAGAAGATTAAAGACTATATAGGTTATGCAGCTAATAATGAAAATGCAAATTGGCCGTTATCAGTAAGATATTCAATAGAGATGAATCTATCAGCGGATAAAAAGCAATTTACATTAACGATTATAAGAAAGAAGAATCGCCCCGCTACAGGCAGTGATGGAACGCCTGTAATAGAAAAAGCATTAAATCGTTTTACTTCAATAAATGATATTGAAGAGCTTTATAAAGATTTTGTAAGAGAGGTTTTAATCGTTTCAAATTTTTATCTGTATAATGGACAGAAGAATAGGGGTGTAACGGGGACACATAGAACTGACGATATAAATGATTACGCAGTTATTGAGTATAATAGTCAATACCCAATTATAGTTGCATTTGATGCTTAAAAAGTGTGTTATGCAATTTACAGATAAAATATAATAATATAGCATAGCCCCGGCAGTTCGTGGAGTGAACTGTCGGGGCCTTTTGCGTCAAAGCAGTGGAGGGAGGTAGTGGTCTTTCAGATAGTTCTCAATATCACTTTCGGCATAAAGGATTTTGCCTTCGAGGTTGTAAAATCCGATTATGCCGTTGGCGCGGTAGTTGGCAAGCGTCCTTTTGCTTACACGGAGTCTTTTGGCAAGCTCAGTGTCGCTTATAAAACGGTTGCCGTTGAACATCGGACGTGAAATGTCGGTCAGAGTCGCCGATGATTCCTTGATGTCGCTGATTATCTTGAACAGCTCCTTTCTCTCCTCTCTTGTCTGGAATGTCGGGCGTTCAGACATTGGAATGGCCTCGTTCCAACAATCTGCCAATCTCGTCAGCCGGATAAAACACCTTCCCATTCATAAGGGAGTATCCGATAGCACCCGTGGCTCTCATATTCTGCAATGAGCGAGGAGTCTTCCGCAGGATTGCCTGTGCGGTGTCATTGTCAATCCATTCGTCACGGGATTTGTGTGACAGACGCGATATAGCCGTATGCAGAGCCGCACTGCAATCTTTAAGAGCCGAGACCATCGCGTCATAGACGGTTCGCTCAATCGTAATGTATTCCATAATCAACGGTTTTAGTGGGTGGATTTGCCGGACATGATAAAGATAGCCCATATTCCGGACTATGGGCAGCCTGTATCAATGTCTATAATGGCGGGAATTTTGGCTCAAGCCGAAAACCCGGTGCATGAATTTTGAGAAAAGTGTTAAATTTGTGGCATGAAAACCGCAGATGC